>CAZOKA010000082.1:0-8948 GCA_964580265.1 uncultured Rhodobacterales bacterium
CCCTCATCCGCCAGAAGGCGGGCCGATAGGAGAACACCGTGGCTTACAACGATGTGATTGGACGCAGCGACGCGTCCGCCCTCATTCCCGAGGACGTCAGTCGCCAAATCATTCAGGGTGCCGTCGAGCAATCCAGCGTGATGCAGCTCGCGACGCGCTTGCCGAACATGAACCGCGCCCAGCGCCGCCTCCCCGTCCTCAGCTCTCTGCCGACGGCGTACTTCGTGACCGGCGATACGGGCCTGAAGCAGACTACGGAAGTGCAGTGGGACAACAAGTACGTCGACGCGGAAGAACTCGCTGTCATCGTGCCCATCCCCGAGGCGGTACTGGCGGATCAGGACTACGACATTTGGGGCGAGGTTCGCCCCCGCATTCAGGAAGCGTTCGGCAAGGCGTTCGACGCCGCCGTCCTCTACGGCACCAACGCACCCTCCAGCTGGCCGGACGACCTGCACACCGCCGCCGTGTCGGCAAGCCACACCGTCGACCTGAGCGCGGCGGAGACGGACGGCGACATTTACGACGCCATCCTCGGCGCCAGCGGTGTTCTCGCCCTCGTCGAGGAAGACGGCTTCGCCGTCAACGGGCATGTGGCTGACCTGACCATGCGCGCGAAACTCCGCAGCCTCCGCGCTAGCACGGGTGAACCCATCTTCCAGCGCAGCATGGATCGTCAGGACGTCCAGGGCTCCACCCGGTACGAGCTGGATGGCGAGCCGATCTTCTTCCCCCGCAACGGCAGCATGGACGCCACCACCGCCCTCCTCTTCTCGGGCGATTGGAGCCAGCTGGTGTACGCCATGCGGCAGGACATCACCTACAAGGTGTTGGATCAGGCCGTCATCCAGGACGGGTCGGGCAGCATCGTGTACAACCTGGCGCAGCAGGACATGGTCGCTCTCCGGGCCGTCATGCGCCTCGGTTGGCAGGTTCCGAACCCCATCAACCGCGTTGAAGAGACGGAAGCGGACCGGTATCCGTTTGCGCTGCTGGTGCCCTGAGTAACACCGTCCTAGACGGCGTTTCTAGTTCTCGCTAGAGGAGATTGACATGGCTGAACAGACTGGCAGTTACAAAGCCGCCCTCACCGCCGCTGACGACGATACTGTCGGCGGCGTCCTCAAGATCCAGAACGATTTCGGGGGCGACGTGATCGTCACTGACCTCATCCTCGACATCACGACCGAAGCGACCGGCTCGGCGAATGTGGATGCCGGCATTGACGACGGTGGCGACGTGTCCAGCGACAACCTGATCGACGGGCTCGACGTGAACGCCGCGACGGGCGTGTTCGACAATCACACGGACGCCGGCACGAACGGTGGCATGGCGAAGTGGGCGGAAGGCGAGTACCTCGTCATCACCGCCTCAGCCACTCTCGCCGGTCTCGTCGGGAATGCCTACATCAAGTGGGTGCGCGTCTAGTGACGCGCGTCCGCTTCCTGATTCGGAAGCGGTGGCCTCACCCTGACGGACCCAAACGGCAGGCCGGCGAGGAACACGTCCTACCCGCCGATCTGGCTGAGTTGTGGCACGCGCGGGGGGTCGTGCAGATTGTCGACCCCCCAGAGGCCCCGCTCGACGGCTTGACGGTCCGCGAACTGCGGGAGTTGGCGACCGAACGGGGCATCGACCTCGGGACCGCCACCCGCAAGGCCGACATCATCCAAGCCTTGACCGACTGACCACCTGCGTCATCACGTGCCCGCAGAGGGCGCACGAGCTCGCCAAGACCCTGCCGCAGCTTGAGGGCTTGGCGATCGATGTGATGACGGGGTACTGCGACCCGCCCAGCGGGACGGAGAACCGGTGGAACGCCGAACGATGCGTAGCCCTCGCCCTGGAACGGGGTGAGGACCTCCTCCTCATGGAGGACGACATCGACCTGGCGTCGGACTTCGCGTCTGCCCTGGTGGCTGCGCGGAGGTTGAGTACGCCGGTCACGTTCTGGCTGCAGAAGCTCCACAACCACCCGCCCGAGTTCCACACGTACCGAGGGGGAGGGTTGGAGTGCAGGTTCGAGAGGGTCCGCAGGGTCTCGCAAGCCTGGTTCGGAACGCAAGCCATCCTCCTGCCCCACGAAGTCCTAGCGGTCCTGGCGACCGACACGACGTTCGGAGACGGAACGGGCAGCTTGCCGTTCGACCAGTGGCTCCGCCCCAGGCTGAAGGACCTTCACGCCGCTATTCCGAACCCGGTGCAGCACCGGTGCCCTCCGAACGTCAGGGGGCACGACCGGAAGCACCGGGTCAGCCTCACGTATGACGCGCCCAGGATCGGTAGTTGGGAGGCCGCATGGCAGCACTGGACTACACAGACGATGCGGTGATGAACAGTCTCGTGCTCGAAATCACCGGCCTGACCGAACCCACCGACTTGGATTCCCTCTTGGAGGATTCGGCAGGCACGCACACGGCTGAGACGGTGACGGTCTACCGGCCGTACTACGTCGCCGCCAAGCTCCTCGAGAGAGCCCTGAACACCAAGCGTCTGCAATCCGCGGATGGTGCGGTGTTCGACCGGCCTGCCGTCACCATCAGGGGCCTCATGCGGCAGCAAGCCGCGAGAGACAAGATGCTCGCTGAAGATCACGCCGATTGGGTCGTGCCGGATGGGCATGAGGCGATCGGTGCGGGTAGGGCCACGGTCACGTTCTGATGGCCGTCTCGGCGTTCAAGGGCGTCTTCGAGAACATCGAGGTCACCGCCACGTATTCCGTGACGACGGGCACGACCACGAACGCCTACGGCGACGTTGTGCCCAGCGAAACGACCGGCAGTCTCGACTTGTCGTTCAAGCCGTCGCAGAGTCAGCACCTTCAGTACATGACGGGTGCGGACGCGGAGGTCATTCCGGGCAGGTTCCGGTGCCTCGACCCCGCCCTGCTCCCCACCGGACTAGGCGTGGGAAGCGTCATGGACATGACGTGGAACGGGCAAGCCGGCCAGATCACCGTCACGAACGTGATCCGCAAGTCGCTGGCTGTGTTGGACGAGGGGTTGGGCCAAGAGTTCCTTGGGGAGTGGAGGCCGACCTGATGCCTGTCGACCTGCAATGGAACGACAACCTCGTTGACGACCTGGCCGAACCGTTCTAC
The DNA here is from genome assembly GCA_964580265.1 of uncultured Rhodobacterales bacterium. Taxonomy (GTDB): domain Bacteria; phylum Pseudomonadota; class Alphaproteobacteria; order Rhodobacterales; family Rhodobacteraceae; genus Sediminimonas. The sequence goes on from CAZOKA010000082.1 coordinate 3,101, forward strand.
CAGGCCAACGAAGTGTTCGGCCGGGCCTTCCAAGCCGAGATCACGCGCCGGAAATGGTCGTGGCCCCGCCCACCCCTGGAGAGGGACATTGTCGACACGGGCAACCTGCGACAGTCGTACGCCGGGGAGCGCGCGCGCGAGCGTGGCGACCCCGCGTTCGATCACGCGTGGAACACCGAGTACGCAATGGCCGTGCACGAGGGCGCCGTCTTCAAGAACGGCACGAAGTTCCCTGCCCGGCCGTGGACGAAGAAGCCTCTGGACGACGGGACGCTTGAGAAGGCGTTCGAAGCGTTGGCGCGGCGATGACCACCACCGAACTGCGGGCAGCCCTCACGAGCATGCTTGCCGGCCTGCTGGGGACGTACACGTACGTCGACGACAACGGGACGGAGCAAACCACGCCCGCCATCCGGGTGGTCGAACCGCCGGAAACGTGGAGGGCCGCCGGGTTGGAAGTCCGCATCCAGGAGATCCCCGAGTTGCGGCAGGTCCCGGCCTACACGACGGGTGCCGTCCAGGAGACGCACCGCGTGTACCTCGTCAGCCACAACGCCGAAGGGAACGCCCTGACGGCCTTGCGGAAGATCCTGTCGCGCTGGCCTACCGCGCAAGCCTCATCCGTGGATGCGAGTGAGCGCCTCGGGATCTTGAGTCAACACGTAGTCACCATCCCCGCCTAGGGCGGGGGGAGAGGGGCACTCTATGCCTCTGAAGTACACGCAAGTCGAAGGCAGGCCCACCGGCCTGTACCTCGCCCTCCTCGCCGCCGGCTCCAGCACCGCACCGAGCGACGTGACGGTCACGGTCGATACGGGCGGCGCTACGGCGGGCGACACGACCATCCCCATTACCGACCCGGGGACCGACATTCCAAAAAACACGGTCCTCACGTTCGACGATTCGAACAGCACGAAGGTCGTCGTGACCGAGGAGTTCGCGAGCGGCTCCGCTGGCAACCTCGCGGTGGAAGCGTACGACGGTGCGGACGGTGACGGCATCAGCAACGACCTCACCGATGGCGACGAGGCCGCCTGGGACCAGCTGTACACGGTCGTCGGGACGGAAGACGCGCCGTACAGCAACAACGCGCAGACGCAGGATCTCCAGGCCGTCGTGTACGGCAACAGCTCCGCCATCAACGTGAGCACGCCGCAGGTGCAGTCCACCGCGCCGCAAATTGCGCGCAGCGGCCTGTTTCTGGCGGAAGGCCAACTCGTACAGGACATCATCGAGTACGCGGACAGCAACCGTAACTGGTGGGCGAAGCACATCACGCCCGACAGTGATGGTGCCGCCTGGCTCCAGCGCGAAGGCTTGTGCCGCGTGACGGACCTGCAGCAGGCCGCCCCCGCGAACGACCTGATCCGGTTGTCGTTCAACATTCGCTTCGTGTCGGCGGTCCCGACCATCACGTTCCCAGGTGTGACCTGAGCATGATGCAGTCCCGCCAGCGTAGGGCAGGAGCACCACTCCTGTTCACCTTCGGCGCGCATATCAGTGAGGACGGGGCTACCCTCCGGGTGCCCCTCCTCATTTACAGCGCGCAGTTGGACCCGCTTGTGTACGACTTATTTGACCCGGACGATCGCGGGACGGTGGTGCGCGTCACGCTGCCTCGCGACTTGCTCGACAAGCCGCACGACGCGCACGCTCGCCACGTGACCCTGGAGGTCGCATGAAACTCGACGCCATCCTTAACACCCTCGCCGTTCCGCTCGAAGTCGACGCGTTCGAGTTCCGCCTGACGCCGTTCTCGAACGCCCGCGTGATCGAGTGGAACCGGACGCAACGCAGCGTGCCCGAAGACGCAACCGACGAGCAAGTCATTGCTGTCACGGAAGAAATCCAGGTTGCGCAACGCGACATCATCGCGACGCACATGAAGGCGTGCCTAACGAAGGGCGACCCGAAAAAGATCACAGGAAAATGGGTGGGGGAAACCTTCCCGCAACCCGTCCTGGTGGACTTGGCCCAGTACTTCGCCAACGGTCAACGCCCCAGTTGGGCGGGTGAGTCGGGAAACTAGAGGACGCCGGCCCGGAGATCGCGCTTGTGTGCGCCTGCTACGGGTACACGCCAGCCCAAGTGGCGGGCATGACGCCCACGCAACTCCGGTACCTCATGATGCACATGCCCGACGTCGAACTTCGGCGGGCGTACCCCCTTGCCGGTTTGGAGGCGACCCTCCTGAACGCGTTGGGTGGCAAGCCCGACCCGGGCGAGAAGGACGGCAAGCCGGCGGACCCCGCCAGGTTGTACACGCCGTTCGAACGGTTGCCGTGGTACGCGCGGCCGGAATGGGTGAGCGACGTGCGGACCAGCATCGGTGTCGACGCCGCCCAGGACTTCATGCGGAACCGCAAGCGACTCCCCCTGTGGGCGTTGAACGTCGCGCCCATCAGCGAGATTACTGCCGCAATCGAGTGACCTCCCGGCGGGTGTCCTCAACCGCTTGAAGCGTCTCTACAAGGACGCTGCACAAGGAGAACCAGAACACCCCACCCAGCCCGTACGACGCGACCAGCACCCACCGCAAGGCTGTGGTGGGTGCCGTCACGAAGTGCAGGCCGGCACCGGCAACACCCGCAACCAACCCCAGGTACGCGAACAGCATCAGCACGTGCCTCATGCCTCTCTTGTAGCACGGAGGGACCCTACATGGCAGACCGAAGCCTTGGCGCGGCCGTCCTGCGGACTCGACTGGATCAGTCGGGGTTGCGGACTGGCTTGACGACCCTCCGTCGCGACACGGAACAGACCCTTACCACCATCGAGCAGCGCCTCGACCAGACCGGCCGCAGGCTGCAACGCCTCGGGACTGGCTTGACGGTTGGGTTGACCGTACCGATCGCCGCGCTAGGCACCGCCGTCGTGCGGGCCGCCAGCGATGCGGAAGAGACTGAATCGAAGTTCCGAACCGTCTTCAGCAGCATTGGCACGCAAGCGGCAGCTGCAGCCACGCGGTTGAGCGAGTCGTTCGGGCAGTCCGACCGCGCGGCGCAAGCCCTGCTGGCGAACACGGGCGACCTGCTGACGGGTTTCGGGTTCCAACAGGACGCCGCGCTGGACCTGTCCGCAGCCGTGAACGAGCTCGCCATTGACCTGGCGAGCTTTACGAACTTCCAGGGCGGCGCCGAGGCCGCCAGCCAGGCCCTGACCAGCGCCCTGCTGGGCGAGCGTGAGGCCGCGAAGAGCCTCGGCATTGTCATCACGGAAGACGTCGTGCAAGCGAAGGTCGATGAGTTGCGCGCGTCTGGCGAGCTGGTCGGCGCAACTGAACAGCAAGCCAAGGCGTACGCGACACTTCAGATTGCTCAGGAGCAGTCGAAGAACGCGATTGGTGACTTCGCCCGGACGCAAGACAGCTTCGCAAACCAGACGCGGATCCTCGCCAGCAACGTGGACGACCTCAGGGTCGCGCTGGGCGAAGGCATCCTGCCGGTCGTTACGCCCATCATCGGCAGGCTGGCGGACACGGTCGAAGTCCTGGCGGACATGGACACGCGCATGCGGAACGTCACGGTCGCCGTTGCCGGCCTCGCCGCTGCCGCGGGGCCTCTCGCCATTGCCCTCGGGAGTGTCGCTCGCGGCCTGGCCGCCATTCGCGTTGCCATCCTGCCCCTCGCTGGACCTGCCGGCCTCATCATTGGCCTAGGCGCCGCCGTCGCGACCCTGGCCACCGTCATGGTGCGGCAGGGTGAGAGGAGCGTCCGCACCAGCGAGACAGCCGTCAAGGACCTGGTCAGTCAGTACGACAGGTACCGCAGCGCCCTCACCACCACCACCGAAGCCGAACGGCAGGCTGCTAGGGATAGGCTGCAAACCCTCAAGGACGAACTTCAGGAACGCCTCAGGGCCGTACAGGAGATCATTCAAGGCCAGATCGAGGAGACACAAGGCTTCATTGATAGTCCCCTCGGCCAGTTCCTCCTGCCGGGTTTCATTCAATTCGAGGGCGGCGCGAACCAAGAGCTGTACGACCAGCTCGGGGACTTGCGGAACACCATCGCGGACATCAACGTGGACCTGGACTCGCTGGACCGTGGCGTCAACATCACGCCCGAGATTGTGCCGACCCCGGACGTGCCCGGCGCAACGCCCGCAGACCCGACGGGACTGTTGAGCCTCGAGGACGGTATCGACGTTCCCATCCGCGTGCAGGCCACCCCCGACCAGATCATCGCGCGCCTCGACCCTCTGAACCAGCAGCGCCTGGCCGCGCAGCAGGGCGGCGGGCCGGGCCAGACGGCCCCACTCCCGGTCACGTTCGACGCGAGCGCTGCGGACTTCGTGGCCGGCCGGATCGTGGCGCAGGCGCAGATTGCTGGCAGCCCCCCGCTTCAGGGCCGCTTGCAGACCCAGGGTGGTCCCGGCGCGCCCCAGTCTGCTGAGGACATTCAGGCGTTCAACGACCAGGTGGCCGCCAGCGCCCAGCGACAGGCGGAAGCGGCCGGGACGCTCACCGACTTCGAGCGGGAGACCCGCGGAGCGGTGGACGGCATGCTGGCGTTCAACCAGCGGCTCGCCGAGATCGAGTCTGTCAGAGTGGTCGTGGATCGCATCCGGACTCAGGCCGCCATCGCGGCGTCTCCCGCGTTGCAAGGCCGCCTTCAGACTCAGGGTGGACCGGGCGCTCCGCAGTCGCAGGAGGAGCTCGACGCGTTCAACGTCGAGGTGGAAGCAGCTGCCGAGCGGCAGGCGCAAGCCGCGGGTGCCCTCACGACGTTTGAGCAGGAGGCCCGCGCGGCAAGCACGGCCTTGGTTGGCTTGACGCGCGGCCAGGACGCTGTGCTTGGTGTCCTCGGCCGAGCGCAGGCCGCCACGATCCGCGGCGACCGAGTCGCCGGCGGTTACGGCGCTGCCGGCGACCTGAGTGGCCGGGACGTGAACTTCGCCCCGCGCCCGTTCGAGGGGGAAGAGTTCGTTGACCGCGGTCGCGAGGGTGTCGCGCCCGTCTTCGACGCGGAGGTGTTCACCCGCAAGTTCGACGCGGCCGGCGAGAGGTTCCGGCAAGAGGCCGTAGATGGTGGCATTCAAACGGCGGAAGAGATCATCGGTGCCGGCCAGGGCTTCGTCAGTGCCATTGACCAGTTCCAAAGCGGGAACATTGGTGGTGGGATCGCTGGCCTTGCTGGTGCTGCGGGTGGCATTGCGAACTTCTTCGCGCCGGGCATTGGGAGCCTCATCAGTGGCGCGGGAAGCCTCTTGGGAGGGGTTGTCAACCTGTTCAGTGGCGATGATGACCAGGGACGGGACGAGATCAGGCGCGAGCAGGCCAGTCGGGGACGTTCCGTGCCCGCCGTCAACATCAACTTCGAAGTCCAGCAGGAGAACGTGTACCAGGGCGGGCCGGACCAACCCGCTGTTGAGCAGGCGTTCCTGCGGCAAACCAGGCAGTTGGTTGAGGAGATCCTCGAGCGTAGCGGCCTGCTGGAAACGGTTCGTGACTTGGGGGCGGCAACGTGAGTAACCTTGTGACCTTCTCCAGCCCCGACAGTCGCTTCACATCCTTCGACTTGGATAGCGGCATTGATGGTGAGCAGTACCTGTTCCGCATTCAAAACCTGGTGGATGCGGGGCGGCCTGCCGGCCTGGTGTTCCGCGGGCCGCAAATCCTGCCTGTCGCTGATGACCTTCGAGACATCGAATGCCGCGGGTTGGTTGGGCCGCGCGCCCGGATGGACGGCTTGATTGAGGCCGTCACGCGTGTTGGTGAGTTGGTGACGATTGGCTACACCCTTGCTGACAACGAGGCGCGGTCGGATACGGGCATCATCACCGACTTGTCTATCACCGTGACGGCAACGAAGTTCGCGCAGGAGGCCAGCATGACGTTCCACCCTGT
>CAZOKA010000083.1:0-8944 GCA_964580265.1 uncultured Rhodobacterales bacterium
CTCCCCGATAGAAACCTCGCCGGCCCGCACAAGCGCGGCCAGCCCAACGGCATCATGGGAAATGTATTCTTCTGGCGACAGCATTGCAGGCCTTTCCTGACTGGGGCGTTACGCCCGTTTACCGCCCATGGCCTGGGTCATGCGGTCGGCCAGCATGGCGATGATCGCCATGCCGACGCCGGCGACGATGCCCACGCCGAAATCCCCATCGCCCAATCCGATGTAAACCCGTTGCCCCAGATCGCTGGTGCCGACAAGCGCGGCGATGACGAGCATGGCGATGGCATACATTATCGTCTGGTTCAGCCCGAGCATGATGACCGGCGCGGCCAGCGGCAGCTTGACCCGCCACAGAAGCTGCCAGGGCGTGCAGCCGCTTGCGGTGGCCGCTTCGATCACCTCTTTGGAGACGCTGCGGATACCATGTTCCGTATATCGGATCGACGGTACGATCGCATAGGCGATTATGGCGAGAAGCGCGGTAAATTCGCCGATCTTGAAGATCATGACGAAGGGTATGAGGATCACAAAGAGCGGCATGGTCTGCAGGGTGTCGTTGAACGGGCGAAGAGCCACGGAGACTGCTTCGAATTCTGCCGCCAGGATCCCCAGCGCGCCGCCGATCAGAAAGCAGATCAGCACGGCAAGGCCGCAAAGGTATAGCGACAGCATTGCCTCCTTCCAGACGCCGGCAAGCAGAAGAAAGCCAAGGCCGGCGGCCATGCCCAGCGCCAGGCGCCGGCCCCCCGTCTGATAGGCCAGCAAGACTGCCATGGCGATCAGCGTGGGCCAAGGCATGCCCGAGATCCCGACGAAAAGCATGATGCCGAGGAACATGACAAGGGCCGCCATGCGCCAGCTTCGCCACCACCAGGACAGCGCCGCCAGCGTCAAAACGGCGACGCCATAGCCCGCCTTGAGCGTTCCGGTGAAAGCGAAGCCCCAGGAAAACGGCGTTATCGTTTGCTCGAACCCCACTTTTACCGGCAGCATGACGAAGAAGAATGCCGCCTGTTTGATGAAGTTGATGGTCGCGGCGAATTCGGTAACGACATATTCGATCCCGGCATTGAGCTGATCGGCCGGGTAGAACTCCCACGCGGCGGGGTATGCGCTCAGGAACGGCAGCACCTGAGCCAACGCCGCAACAGCGACAGCGATGGCCAACCCAGACAGCCAGAGCGTCCTCGGCCTGGCGTCCCCGACCGAACTGTCCGGCCCACTGCTATCGCGGGCGGCGATCTGCGCCGTGAGCCGATCCATAACCATGGCCATCAATGCAATGACCAGTCCCAGAAGCAGGCTTTCGCCAAACAATGCCCGACGAATGGACTTGAGCACCTCCCAGCCGATATCGGCGGTGCCGCCGATGATCGATGCGATGATAACCATGGAAAACGCGGCCATCGTGGTCTGGTTCACGCCAAGAAGGATCTGACGCATGGCACTTGGCACACGGACACGCCAGAACAGCTGGCTAGTGGTCGCCCCGGCCATTCGTCCGGCTTCAATGATCTCGGAATTGACCTTGCGCAGACCCAGCGTGGTATTGCGCACCATCGGCGGTACGGCGTAGAGGAGGCTGGCAATCAGCCCGACCACGGGGCCGAACCCGAAGAGCAGCAGGATGGGCAGCAGATAGGCGAAGGCGGGGATGGTTTGCATCATGTCCATCGTGGGGCGGATGATGCGATCCGCCCGGTCATTCGCAAACCCGAGCGCGCCTGTAAAAAATCCGATGATGACGGCCATTGGCACGGAAAGCGCAACCAGCGCGAGTGAATTCATCGCCTCGGTCCAGAAGCCGATAAGGACCATGTAGAACATCGCCGCGAAGGAAAAAATGGCCAGTCGCCAGCCCGACACCACGTAGGCCATGAATACCACAAGCGAAACGATCACGGCCCAGGGCAGGCTGTTGATGCCGTCGCGGATCCAACGCATGACGACGGACAGCAGATCGGAAAAGGCTTGAAAATAGCTTCCGAAGACACTGATAAACCAGTTCATCCCGGAATTCAGCCACGGCGTGAGCGGAACCGTCCAGCCCGCGGGGAAGCGGATCACCCAAGGCAGAGCCTCGCGCACCACGAGCAGCACAAGCGTCGCCGCGATCAGGGCGCCCCAGGCAGGGGCGCCCGACAGCAATTGCCGGAACCCTGTCATATTGTTTCTTTCGCCGTTTCGCCGCTGTCCTCGTCCATGGCTGCACCATGAGCCTCTGTGCGTTTGGCGAGCGCATCAATCAGGCTTTCGGGCGTGATGTATCCAATGATGCGGTCGTCTTTCCTCACGGCCAGCGCGTCATGCCGGCCGGCCAGCTGTGGCAGCAGCTCCTCCAGCGTCGTCGTTGCGGCGACTTCCGGCTGGCCGGCTGCTGCCTTTTGTATGGTGCCGGGGGCGAGCGCGTCGGCCGCCGTCATGACGCGTACCAGCGGCACGTCGCGCGTGAACTCCGCGACATAGGAATCGGCAGGCTTGGTGATCAGGTCGACGGGGCTGCCGACCTGAACGATCATGCCGTCGCGCATCAGCATGATGCGGTCGGCAATACGCAGCGCTTCCAGAAAGTCGTGGGTAATGAATATGATGGATTTCTTCAATGTGCTTTGAATATACAGGAACTCATCCTGCATTTGACGGCGGATCATGGGGTCAAGCGCGGAAAAAGGCTCGTCAAGCAGCCACAGTTCGGGTTCCACGGCAAGCGAACGCGCAATGCCCACGCGCTGTTGCTGACCGCCTGACAATTCATGCGGGTAGCTGTCCTCGCGCCCCTCGAGGCCCACAAGCGAGATGACGTTTTCCACCCGCTTGCGGCGTTCGTTCTCTGGCATGCCCTGAAGGGCCAGCGGAAAGGTGACGTTCTCGATCACATTCAGATGCGGCATCAGTCCGAAGTTCTGAAAGACCATGCCCATCTTGTGTCGCCGGATCTCGATCAACTCGCGCGCGGATTTGCGCAGCAGATCCTCGCCATCGAGCAGCACCTCGCCATAGGTGGGCTCGACCAGACGCGACAGGCAACGCAGAACCGTTGACTTTCCAGAACCCGACAGGCCCATGATGACGAAAATCTCACCCTGCGCGACGTCGAAATTGACATCGACTACCGCCGGGATCAGATTTTCCTCTCTCATCCGGGCGGCCAGTGCGGCAGGATCGCGCAGCGCCTCCGGATCCTTGAACCAGTTTTCCGGCTGCGTGCCGTAGACTTTCCAGAGATTTCGGCACCGAAGCTTTGTTTCCAGCTCGGGTGATGGGCCGGAACCGGACGGTTGGGTGTCATCTTCGGGCATGTTTCATCCGTGATGGAGACGGCATCTATCCGCCCGCGCTCAAAATCCGGGCGCCTTCAGCCTGCGTGATTAAGTTGAAACTCGGGGGGCAACGGAAGCCCCCCGAAAACCAGCGGAAGCCAGTTATTTCTGCGCGGCTTTGCCCGCTTCGATCCACGGCGTCCAGATCTCTTCGTTTTCGGCAATCCAGTTGGCGGCGACCTCTTCGACCGACATGCCCTGCTGATCGACCTGAAGGATCATCATGTTCTGCGAATCGTTGTCCATCTGGAACGCCTCGGCAAACGCGTAGGCACCGGGCCATTTCTCTTCGAAGTCGCGGGTCACCAGCTTGCCGACATTGGCCTGAACAAAGCCGCAGGCGTTTCCGCGCGTTTGATTGGCCTCGTCGCAGACACCTTCTGTCTCGTCGAATTCGATCCAGTTGAAATCAAACTCGGCAAACAGCCAATGCGGTGCCCAGAACATCATGAGAATGGGCTGCTTTGCCGAGATCGCACTGCGCAATTCGGCGACCATGGCGCCCTCGCTGCCGCCGGCGACCGGCTGGAACGGAAGTTCGAGTTGCTCGACAAGATCACGAGAGCGCGTACCCCAGTCTGCCGGGTAAGTGATCAGTCGGCCATCCGGAAAAGTGTCGGCCACCGCGAAGGCCTGCGCGCAATCGTAAAGCGCCTGATAGCTGGGCAAGCCGGGGCATTGCTCTTCCATATAGGGCGGGTAGATCCACCCTTCGCGCGACTCGATGCCCAGCGGGCCGATCTGAATGATATCGCCCTCGGCAACGGCCTTTTCATAGATGTCGCCAACATTGTTGTCCCAGAACTCGGGCTGGAAATGCAGATTGCCCTGCGCGATCGCCGCCAGCTGCGGCACGGCGCCGGCGGTGACATACTCGACCTCGTAGTCAAGCTTCTCGAGCAGCTGCCCGGCGATGTGCGCCGATGTGTTCTGTCCTGTCCACGAGTTGACAGGAATCCGGATCGCCTCGGCCTGTGCGCCGGTGGCGAATGCGCCAAGGCAAAGTGCTGCGGCCAGTTTGAGAGTGGATTTATACATATTTCGTCCTCTGCTTCCCTGTTGTTTGCTTGTTGTTCTAAGGTGGAACACATTCAATGGCAACTATCCGAGTCAAGGAGCCGGAAGTTCGCGGTGAACCCGTTTCGACGCACCGGGATTCGAGATCGGGTGCGTAGAGTCAGGAGGGACGATGCAGGTTAGTGCTAACTGGTACGAGACCGTTTCGATGGGGGATGGGGTCACCCTGGTTCGTGAACGCCATGTTGCGCCCTGGCTGCGCTGCAACATCTGGCATGTCAGAGGCCGCGACCGCGACCTGGTCATCGATACGGGCATGGGGTTGCGCCCGTTGTCCGAGGCGGTGCCGGGGCTTGCCGAGGCGCGCCCGGCGATCGGGGTGGCAACGCATACACATTTCGATCACTCTGGCGGGCTTTACCAGTTCAAGGACCGCGCAGGACATCCCTCGGAAGCCTCGATCATCGCCGCCCCGGACGCGCACAACACGGTTGCGGATATCGGATACGTCCGCGCGGAGACCTTTTCGGCCCTGCCTTTTGAGGGGTTTAACCACACTCAATTTGCAGTCAGATCCGCGCCGCTGACCCGGCTCGTTGATGAGGGCGACGTTTTCGATCTGGGCGATCGCGTGTTTAGGATATTGCATTTGCCCGGTCACTCGCCCGGTTCCATCGCGCTTTACGAGCGTGAAACCGGCCTGCTGTTCAGCGGCGACGTGATCTATGACGATGACCTGCTCGACAACCTGTATCACTCTGACCCGGCACAGCTGGAAGAGTCGCTCCAGCGGTTGAAAGAACTGCCCGTTTCGGTCATTCATGCCGGGCATTTCGCGTCATTCGGGCAAGAAAAGATGATTGAAATCATTGATGAATACCTTGCCGGTGGGCGTCGGATAACTGATACGGACAGCTTTGTTTCGGCTGCTGGCTGCAAGACAGACCCCAAGCGCTGAGACATGTGTCGAGCTTGCGGGCCCGGCGCATTCAGACGGAAAAGGAGAAACGCTTGAACATACTATCCCCGGTTGACTGGACCTTTCCGGTCCCGATCTTTCTTGGCCCCGGCAGGTTGGCAGATATCGGTCCCTTCTGCCAAGAAACGGGTATCACGGCGCCGCTCATCGTGACCGACCGTGGATCGCGCGACCTGCCATTTATCGGGCGGCTGCAGGAGATCCTGGCCACGAAGGGACTGCGCGCGGAACTCTTCAGTGACGTCAATCCCAACCCCACCGATCAGAATGCCCAGGCGGGAAAGGCAGTTTTCGAGGCCGGAAATCATGATGGCGTGATCGCCATCGGCGGCGGATCGGCCATGGACGCGGCAAAGGCGATTAGCCTGATCGTCGGGCATGACACGCCGCTATGGTCTTTCGATTTCGACGCAACGCCGCCCGAGGCGCACCGTTTTGCGCCGCTGATCTGCGTGCCGACCACCGCCGGCACCGGCGCCGAGACCGAGAGCACCGGGATGATCACAGACACCAGCCGCGGTATCAAGGGATGTGTCTGGCATCCGGATCACCGCCCGGCGCTGGCCATTCTCGATCCCGAACTTTCGGTTGGCTTGCCGCGCACCCTGACCGCCTGGACTGGCTGCGATGCGCTGACCCATGCGATCGAAGCCTATTGCGTGGACATGTTTCATCCGATGTGTGACGGAGCCGCGCTTCAGGCGCTGCAACTGGTGAACGGAGCGATCCGGCAAGCGGTCGATCAACCGGACGACCTGGAGGCCCGCATGGCCATGCTGGCGGGCAGTTGCCTGGCCGGGGTTTCTTTTCTCAAGGGGTTGGGCATGGTTCATGCCATCAGCCACATGGTCGGGGCCCTATATGACACGCAGCACGGGTTGACCAACGCAGTGATATTGCCCGTCGTGTTGCGCTTCAACCGGCCCGCGATAGAGGGCCGCATTCCGGCCATGTCCCATGCGCTCGGCTTGGAAAGCCGGGATTTCGACGGGTTCTATGCAGCCGTGTGCACCCTTCTCGATGATCTCGATATCCCTGGAAACCTGGCTGAACTCGGCGTGGGGACCGACCGGATCGAGGAGATTGCGCGCAAGGCGAAAGCGGATCCGGCGGCCGCGACGAACCCGCGACAGGCAGATGTCGGCGAAATAGAAACCCTTATCGCACAAGCGATAAAGCAGGCGCGCTGAGGGCCTCAATCCACGAACAAGCAACCCCGCCCCCGGTCGACGGGGCGGGGTTGAGAGCCGGGCGCCACATCCCGGTCGGGCTGCGCCTATTCGGCCGGGTGTGCCGCGCGTGGTTCGGGATTAGGCCGTATGCCTTCAATGCGCACGTTGTTTTCTTGTAGTGTCGGGCGCAGTTCATCGAAGGTCTTCTTGTAGCGATACCAGGGTATGCCGGGCATCATGTGATGGATCAGGTGATAGCCCTGTCCCAGCAGCAGCGCATTGCCACCTGGCATCTCGACGATCCGCGTGTTGCGATAACGCCCGGTCTCATGGTGATCATGGTGCGGCGACCATGTGAACATGAGCAGCATGATGCTGTTTCCGACATACCAGGGCACAAGCCAGAGCGTGAGAAGCTCATACCCGTAACCCAGAGCGATCACGGTGACCGCCAGCGCGGTATTGAACGCGAACCCCGCCATGCTTCGCCGGGTTGCAGCGCGCGAAATCTGCAATTCCTTGCAGCGCCGATAAAGCAGGACCGGGTTGAAATAACTGAAAAGCACGACCGGAAGCCGGACAAAAACATAATCCAGAAACCCGGCCCGCGAGGAAATGTCCGGGTCATCGTCGTGGTTGGTTATGCGGTGATGCACCAGGTGATCCGCACGGTGGTGGTCATAGAACTGCCACAGCAGAACGCCGGCAAGGCTGCCCAGAAGCCGGTCCACCCATTGCAGATCCTTGCGCATGGCGCTGATGTTCATATGCACCGCTTCATGCAGGACCGTGTAGATGGCGTAGATCACGATCGTGTTGATCGCTGCTGCGAGCGGATATGAAATCGTGCCGGTCATGGCCATCGCCACGGACGCGGCGAACGTCGCCAGACATCCCAGCGCGAGTAGAACAGTGGGCCAGGAAAAATCCGGTGTATTCGCGCGGCCTACCGAGATTTCGTGACGAATCGTCGATCTGGCATCATTCTCTTTGGTCATGTCGTTTTTTTTCACTTTCCGTTTATGGTGCCCGTCGGCTTGACAGTCGTATAGCAAATTCCTGGGAGCTTCGCCAAGTAGCTGTCAGACCAACTCGAACTCGTCTCCACTTGGTCAGGGCCGCTGTCCTTTAGGTGGCGCCGGGATTACGCCACTCGGCAAGGGCGGCAGTTCTGTTCAGCTCTCGCGGTTTCGTCACAATGCTTTCGAGCACTTCGTCCTTATGATTGACCGCCCGCCGCGGGTCGTTCCGCTCGCCGTAGATCTTCGCGAAAACCTCGTCCAGGTGCCATCGCCATTGAGGTCAGGCACCTCCTCGCGAGAAAGCGACTGTCATGAAGCGCCGCGCCTTGCGGATCGCGCATGAATGTTGGAGCGTCCCCTGACGCCCGCGGAGCAGGGCAGCATCATCTGGAGGATCTATGACAGCATTCACCGAACGGAGCGCCATCGAAGCCGGTTTTTCCGACGTTTTCAATGCGCAGATTGCGCCGAGCTTGAAAACCTTGGAAAAAAAACGACAGAACATTCTGGCCGTTGCCCGACGTCACGCCGCGATTGCCCTGGCCTCGGGTGCGGCGGTGGGCATACTTTTCATACTGTTCGGGTCGGGCTCGGACGGGGTGGCCGGCGCGCTCGTGGGCTTCGGGATTCCTCTGGCCTTCGGCGGGGTCGCGGCCCTGTTGTTATGGAAACGGCAGGCCAAAAGATGGCGTGGATCAGCCGCCAAAGAGGTGATGCCCGTGGTCTGCGACTTTCTCGGCGACCTGACCTATGATGGTGACGCCCTGAAGGGGTTTCCACTTGAACGGATGCAGAAGCTGGGCGTGATCCGGCGTTTCAGCCGAGCCGAGATCAGCGACCGGCTGGAAGGAACGTATCGCGATGTGCCTTTCGAAATCGTCGAGGCAGAGTTGATCAACGACAAGAGCAAAAGCAGCGCCTATGGCGACAATGACCGCAGCGACAGCGGCCCGCGGACCCAGTTCAAGGGGCTTCTGATGCGTGTCGGTGTGCCCGACCCGATCCCCGCGCGCATCCTCATTGCCCGCGACTACGGGCCGGGCAACAAGCTGATGAAGATGTTTGGCGGTGTGGGCCGCGATCTGCCGAAGGTCGAGACCGAACACGACGCCTTCGAGCGATCCTTCGAGGTCCATTCGGACGATCCCGACACCGCAAAAGAGGTGCTGGCACCGGGTTTTCTGGACAGTTTTGTGAAGATCGCCGAGGCGGAAACGGGGCGTCGTGGTACCAAGGGGCTGGAGGCCGGATTCCACGACGAGTCATTCTTCATGGCGCTCGAACGCGATGCAGACTTCCTGGCGTTGGGTAAGCTCACCACGCCTGCCGACGAGATCGAGGAAGAATTGCATGGTGTCTTCGACGACATCGCCACCGCCCGTCGCATCATCGACCGGCTTCATGGCAACCACCCCGAGAGCTGAGACGAGGAGG
>CAZOKA010000084.1:0-8941 GCA_964580265.1 uncultured Rhodobacterales bacterium
CCCTGACGGGGAAATACGATGTGCGCTGACAGGGCTTGGATTTCCCAAACGAAGGGGGCAATGTGCCGGCAAATCAATCAGGGGCAGGGCAGGTATGGACGCGAGCCAGGGCAAGACCGTTGTCATCGTCGGGGCGGGGATCGTGGGCGTGTCCACCGCGCTGAACCTGCAGCGCGCGGGGCATCGTGCGATCCTGATCGACAAATCGGGACCGGGAGAGGGCGCGAGTTTCGGCAATGGCGGTATTCTTGCCTCCTGTGCCGTGGTGCCGGTGACGGGGCCGGGCCTGATCTGGAAAGCGCCGAAAATGCTGCTGGACCCGCGCGAGCCGCTGTTCATGAAGTGGCGCGATCTGCCGGGGATGGTGCCTTGGCTGCTGCGCTTCATCTCGCATGCCAATGCCCGTGACACCCGCCGCATCGCCGCGGGGCTGGCGCCGATCGTGGGCGACAGCCTGGCCGATCACCAGGCGTTGGCGGCGGGCACGGCGGCAGAGCGATACATCGTGCCGGGTGATTACCTGTATATCTACCGCGATCGCAAGGGGTTCGAGGACGAGGCATTCTCGTGGGATATTCGCCGCGCGCACGGGTTCAAGTGGGAAGAGATGGAGGCCGCGCGCCTGCGTGACTACGATCCGGCAATCAGCCGCGAGATGCAGTTCGGTGTGCGGATGGGCAATCACGGGCGGATCACCGATCCGGGCGCTTATGTGCAGGCGTTGGCGCGCGAGGCCGAGGCGCTTGGTGCCCGCGTCATCCGTGCCGAGGTGAGCGAGTTTGTTCGCGAGCGCGGGCGCGTTACGGGCGTGCGTGCCGGGGGCGAGGTGATCGCGTGCGACGATATGGTGATCAGCACCGGGGCGTGGTCCAGCCCGCTGAGCCGTGCATTGGGGGTGCGGGTGCCGCTGCAATCCGAGCGGGGCTATCATATCGAGCTGTGGAACCCGTCGCAGACGATTGCCGCGCCGGCGATGGTAGCGGCGGGCAAGTTCGTGCTGAACCCGATGGAGGGGCGTTTGCGGTTGGCCGGCGTCGTCGAGTTGGGCAGCATGGACGCGCCGCCGTCGCGCGCGCCTTTCGATCTGTTGATGCGGGGAGTGCGCCAGGTGCTTCCCGAACTGCGCTGGGACGAGGCGAGCGAATGGATGGGGCATCGCCCCTCGACCCCCGACAGCCTGCCGTTGATCGGGGCGGTGCCGGGCATCGGTGGCGCCTGGATGGGCTTTGGCCATCAGCATATCGGCCTGACAGCCGGGCCGGCGACGGGGCGCATCCTGTCGCAGATGATCACGGGGCAGCGGCCCAACATGGACGTGACGCCGTATGATCCGGGTCGCTTTGCCTGAGCAGGCGGGCCTGGTGCGGATCACCTGAGACGAGTCGGCCGATGGTGATCTTGCCTGCGAGGCCGAGGGGGCATGATGGCCTGGAGCGGACGTTGGGGTGATCGGCCCAGGAGCCGCGCATCGACGGGCCGCGGTGCGGCGATCCTACGCTGGTGACAAGGCGCTTTATGCCAGCTAAATCCGAAAAACCTCTGAGCATTGCGCAGGTGTCAGCCAAATCGCCGTGCCGGGGGGCGGCCCGGCGATGCGCGGCGGGCTTCGCCCTTGACTCCGCGCATTGGTGCTAGATTGAAGGTCCGCTCCAGGCCATTGACGGAAGCAACCCTGAACCCTTTTGCCAGATCGCCAAAACTAGAGCGACGTCGCGGCGCGCGCGGCCTGATCGTATTGGCCCGACATCAGCCTGAGCAGCCCGGCAAGCTTGCTTACCTGTTCCGGCTCCAGCCCCAGATCCTGCACCGTGTCGATCAGCAGGCCCTCGCGAATTTCGCGGTATCTTTCGCAGGCATCGGCGCCCGCCTGGGTGGCCTCGACCGTCTTTTCCTTGCCGCTGCGGCCGGTTTGCACCAGCCCTGCGCGCGTGAGTTTCTTGATCGCGTAAGTGACGGTATGGGTGTCCTCGACATTCAGCACCAGGCAGATATCGGCCAGCTTCTTGGGGCGGCCGCGGTGGCGCACCGTGTGCAGCACCAGCACGTCCAGCGCCGACAGGTCCGGGTAGCCTGTCGCGGACATTGCCCGGACGACCCAGCGGTCGAACGCGTTGGAGGCGATGATCAGGCCGAATTCGAATTCCGACACTTCGGCGAAGGAGCCTTCGGCGA
This sequence comes from uncultured Rhodobacterales bacterium, assembly GCA_964580265.1. Lineage (GTDB taxonomy): Bacteria > Pseudomonadota > Alphaproteobacteria > Rhodobacterales > Rhodobacteraceae > Sediminimonas. Next base: position 2,173 of record CAZOKA010000084.1, read on the forward strand.
GGTGGGACGAGGAAACAACGGGGCCGATTGCGGTGTTGGTCATGGGATAATCATGGCTGATGAGGGCAATATGTCAACAAAATGTTGACGTTTCATTAGCGTAGGGCAGAATGATCGCAGGGAATCGGTTTTCCTTGGCGGTTTGTGCCGCCCGTGGCGCCGGTGCAGGTGCGGACGCTTGACCGATTGCCGCGATCCCGCCACGCTTCGAGGGGTGGGCAAACAATTATGTGGCCGGGAAACGGCCGCGCGATACCAACAAATCAAGGGAGTTCGATAATCATGAAGACGCTTACCAGACTGGCCACCGCGACGGCGCTGACTGCCGCCAGCGTGGCCCCCGCCTTTGCCGAGACATGGGATATGCCGATGGCTTATTCCGGGTCCAATTTCCATTCGCAGGTTGGCGCCGAGTTTGCCAATTGCGTGACCACCGGCACCGGCGGCGAGATCGAGATCACCACGCACCCGTCCGGGTCGCTGTTCGCGGGCAACGATATCAAGCGCGCGGTTCAGACCGGGCAGGTGCCGATCGGCGAGCGGCTGTTGTCCGGTCACCAGAACGAGAACCCGCTGTTCGGGTTCGACAGCGTGCCGTTCCTGGCGACATCGTTCGAGGATAGTCAAAAGCTGTGGAAAGCGGCACGTCCGACCATCGAGAGTGTGCTGGCCGATCAGAACCTGACGCTGCTTTATGCCGTGCCGTGGCCGCCGCAGGGCATGTATTTCAAGAACGAGGTGCAGTCCGTCGCGGACATGGAAGGGGTCAAGTTCCGCTCCTACAACACTGCGACGGCGCGTCTGGCGGAACTGACCGGCATGTTGCCGGTGCAGATCGAGGCCGCCGAGATCAGCCAGGCCTTCGCCACCGGCGTCGCCGAGGCGATGATTTCATCGGGTGCGACGGGGTATGATCGCAAGGTCTGGGAAAGCCTTGGGTTTTTCTACGAGGTCGATGCATGGCTGCCGCGCAACTACGTGTTCGTGAATTCGGACGCGTGGGCGGGTGCCTCGCAGGAAAACCGCGACGTGATGCGCGGTTGCGCCGAGTTGGCCGAATACACCGGCCTGTGGCGGTCGAAGGAATACACCGGCTTTACCGTGCAGGGCCTGCGGGATGGCGGCATGACGGTCGAGCCGCCCAGCGACACGCTGCGCGGCGAGCTGAAGCAGATCGGCGAGACGATGACCGCCGAGTGGCTGGAGCAGGCCGGCGCCGAGGGTAAGGAAATCGTCGAGGCCTACCGCGCGATGCAATAAGCGCCTGTCGGTGCGCGGGCCCTTCTGATGGGCCCGCGCCATTTTTCCATGACCAAGGACAAGGGGGTGCCGTCATGGCCGCCTTGCGTATCCTGCGCCGTTTTCTGGACGGGCTATACACCGGGGCGGGCGTTCTGGCCGCGCTGTGCCTGGTTGCGATCCTGGTGCTGATCCTGTTGCAGATGCTTGCGCGCTGGACCGGCGAGGTATTTCCCGGCGCACCGGAATATGCCGGTTACGCGATGGCGGCGGCATCGTTCCTGGCCTTTGCCGGGGCGCTGAACAGCGGCGCGCATATCCGGGTGGGTATCTTGCTGAACGCGGCGGGGCCGCGGGTGAACTGGCTGCTGGAGCTGTGGTGTTTCGCCATCGGTTCGGCCGTGGCGTGGTATTTCGTCTGGTTCGCGCGCCGCTTTGTCTATTGGTCCTGGAAATTCGGCGATGTCAGCCAGGGGCAGGACAAGACCGCGCTGTGGATGCCACAATCGTTGATGCTGGTGGGGGCGGTGATCCTTGCCATCGCGCTGACCGACAACCTTGTGAGCCTGGTTTTCACCGGTCGTCACCGGATGCGCGCGAGCGTCGTGGGCGAGGGGGACTGAGCGCATGGAAGACCTGTCTGTCATCATTCTGTTCCTGTTCATTCTGTTCCTGCTGCTTGGTACTGGCGTTTGGGTCGGGCTGGCCCTGATGGGGGTCGCCTGGGTGGGGATGGAGTTGTTCACCACGCGGCCCGTGGGCGACACCATGCTGACGGTGATCTGGACCGCGTCCAGCAGTTGGACGCTGACGGCGCTGCCGCTTTTCATATGGATGGGCGAAGTCCTGTACCGCACGCGCCTGTCCGAAGACATGTTTCGCGGTCTGGCCCCGTGGATGGCGCGGCTGCCGGGGGGGCTGGTGCATACCAATATCGTGGGCTGCACCGTGTTCGCCGCCGTGTCGGGCAGTTCGGCCGCCACGCTCAGCACCGTGGGCAAGATGTCGATCCCCGAATTGCGCCGGCGGAATTACCCAGAACGCATGGTCATCGGCACGCTGGCCGGGGCGGCGACGCTGGGCCTGATGATACCGCCTTCGCTGACGCTGATCGTGTATGGTGTGACCATCAATGAAAGCATATCCAAGCTGTTCTTTGCCGGCATCATTCCGGGCATCGTTCTGGCGGCGATGTTCATGGCGTTCGTGGCGATCACCAGCCGCGTGTCGCAGGGATGGGCGCCCAAGCAAGACCCGGTCATGAGCTTTGGACAGAAACTGGCGAATTCACGGTTCCTGATCCCGGTGCTATTGCTGATTTCGGTGGTCATCGGGTCGATGTACCTGGGCTATGCCACCGCGACCGAGGCGGCGGCGTTCGGCGTTGTGGGCGCGCTGATCATGGCGGCCTCGCAGGGGTCGCTCAACTGGGCCACCTTTACCGAGTCGCTGATGGGGGCGACGCGCACATCCGCGATGATCGCGCTGATCCTCGCGGGGGCGGCGTTCCTGTCGCTGTCGATGGGGTTCACGGGGTTGCCGCGCGGGCTGGCCGACCTGATCGCCAGTTGGGATCTGAGCCGGTTCCAGTTGCTGATGGCGCTGCTGGTTTTCTACATCGTGCTGGGCATGTTCCTGGATGGCATATCATCGGTGGTGCTGACCATGGCGGTGGTCGAGCCGATGGTGCGAGAGGCGGGGATCGACCTGATCTGGTTCGGCATATTCATAGTCGTGGTCGTGGAAATGGCGCAAATCACGCCGCCGATCGGGTTCAACCTGTTCGTGTTGCAGGGGATGACCGGCCACGGCATGGGGTTCATCGCGCGGGCGGCGTTCCCGATGTTCCTGATCATGGTGGTGATGGTGTTCGTGTTGATCGTCTTTCCCGAGCTTGCCACGTGGTTGCCCGACAATATCAGGCAGAGGCCAGGGGGCTGATCATGCTACTTGCCGTGTTGCAATGGCTGGCCCGTCACGGGCGGCTGGTGCTTGTTGCGGGGTTGCTGGCGGGGCTTGCCCTGCCGGGGCTGGCCGAGGTGCTGCGCGATTGGTTGGCGCCGATGGTGGCGGTGCTGCTGTTCCTGACGGCCATGCGGATCGGCGCGCGTGCGGCGCTGGGATCGCTGGCGCAGGCGCGCGGTGCATTCGCCGCGGCGCTGGTGCTGCAACTGGCGTTGCCGCTGGCGGCGGTTGCGGGTTTCGCGGCGCTGGGGGTGCTGGAGACGCCGATGGCGCTGGCGCTGGTTCTGATGCTGGCGGCGCCGCCGGTTGCGGGGGTGCCCAGCTTTACCCTGATGATGGGGCATGACCCGGCGCCGGGGCTGCGCCTGCTGATCGTGGGCACGGCGTTGTTGCCCTTGACGGTGCTGCCGGTGCTTTGGGCGTTGCCGACGCTTGGCTCGGCGGCGGGGGTGCTGGCGGCGGCGGGTCGGCTCTTGCTGGTGATCGCGGTGGCCACGGCGGCGGGGTTTGCGCTTCGTGCGGCGTTGCCGCGCACGGCCGGGCGCCGCGGGACAGAGGCGCTGGACGGGCTGACCGCGCTGGCGCTGGCGGTGATCGTGATCGGGCTGATGTCGGCGGTGGCGCCGGCGTTGGCCAGCGATCCGATGCTGGTGCTACGGTGGCTGGCCGTCGCGGTGGCGGCCAACCTGGGCCTGCAACTGTTGGCGCATATGGTGCCGGGCGCGCGCGGGGTGGCGACATCGGTGGCGGCGGGAAACCGATCCATCGCGCTGTTCCTGGTGGCGCTGCCGCCCGATATGATGGCGCCTTTGCTATTGTTCATAGGGTGTTACCAGCTACCCATGTTCCTGACGCCGATCATCATGAAACGGATTTACGGGGCGCGCCATGTCACCGCCTGAGGGGTTTCCCACGATTGCGCCGGTCGGGTTGTGCGGCATGGCGGTACGGTTCGCCGACAGGCTGAGCGAGCCGGCCAACCGTGCGGCGCTGGCCTTTCGCGCGGCGTTGGAGCGGGCAAGCTGGGACGGGATCGAGGAGGTGTCCACCTCGTTGACCTCGGCCTTCGTGCGGTTCGATCCGCTCCACCTGTCGCATGACAGGCTTGAGGCGCGCCTGCGCAAGATGCTGGACGAGCAGGATTGGCACAAAGCCGAGCTACCCGGCGGACGGCGGCATTTCCGTATTCCGTGCGTGTTGGGCGGCGAGCAGGGGCCGCAATTCGCCGAGGCTGCCATGGCGGCGGGGCTGTCGGAAGAGCAGGCGCGCGCGGAGCTGTGCGCGGCGCGTCCCAGGGTGCTGACCATCGGGTTCGCGCCCGGACAGCCCTATACCGGCGAGTTGCCCGCGCATTGGGACATTCCGCGCCTGAAGGAACTGACGCCGAAGGTGCCGCAGGGCGCGCTGGTGGTGGCGATCCGGCAGTTGATCATCTTTGCCAACGACACGCCGACGGGCTGGCGGCACATCGGGCAGACGGCGTTTCGCTGTTTCCGGCCCGAGGCGGAGGAGCCGTTTGCCCTGCGCCCCGGCGACGAGATCAGCCTGCGCGCCATCGATGCCGAGGAATTGCAGGCGATCAGGGACCGTGATCGCAGCGGCCTTGGCGGGGCCGAGATCGAGGGGGTCGCATGAGCGCGCGTTGCCTGCATGTGCTGGAAGCTGGCCCGTCCGTGACGGTGCAGGATGCCGGGCGCCCCGGTTATCTGGGCGAGGGGCTGTCGCGGTCGGGGGCGGCGGATGCGCTGGCGCTGGCCGAAGGGGCGGCGCTCTTGCGGCAGGGGGCGGATCTGGCGGCGGTGGAAATGGCCGGGATGGGCGGCACGTTCCGGGCCAGCCACGACATGCGCATCGCGCTGACCGGCGCGCCGATGCGCGCCGATCTGGACGGTGCGCGCCTGACATGGAACGCCAGCCACCTGTTGCCCGCCGGTGCGGTGTTGCGCATCGGCGCGGCGGAGGCTGGCACTTACGGATACCTGCACCTGGGGGGCGGTGTGGCGACGCCGCCGGTCCTGGGATCGCGGGCGGCGCATCTGGCCGCCGGGGTGGGCCGGGCCTTGCAGGCGGGCGACGATTTGCCGGTGGGGGGCGATGACGGCGGCGATGTCGGTCTGACGCTGGACCCCGTGCCGCGGTTCAGCGGGGGCGAGGTGCGGGTGACGGAGTCGATGCAGACGGCGCTGTTTTCCGGCGAGACGCTGGCGCGGTTCGAGAGCACGGAATTTACCCGCGACGCGCGCGCCAACCGGATGGGCGTGCGCATGGCCTTTGACGGCGCGCCCTTTGCCGCCGAGGGGCAACTGGCGATCCTGTCCGAGGTGATCGTGCCGGGCGACATCCAGATGACCGGCGATGGCACGCCTTTCGTGCTGTTGCCCGAGTGCCAGACAACGGGCGGCTATCCGCGCATCGGCACGGTGATCCCGCCCGACATGCCGCGCGTGGCGCAGGCCGGGCCGGGGGCCGCGTTGCGGTTCCGGTTCATCACCCAGCAAGAGGGTGTCGATATCCTGCGCCGCCACCGCGATGCGCTGCGCGCGTTGCCGCGTGCGGTGCGCCCATTGTTGCGCGATCCCGCGCAGATGCCCGACCTGCTGTCGTATCGGTTGATTGACGGCGCCGTGTCGGCGCATGATCCAGACCCGGAAGGAGACAGGAAATGACCCTGACCGTAGACCTTAATGCCGATATGGGCGAAAGCTTTGGCGCGTGGAAAATGGGCGACGACGCGGCACTGCTGGATATCGTCACGTCGGCCAACATCGCGTGCGGGTTCCATGCGGGCGATCCGGACGTGATGTTCGACACGATGCGCCGTGCGGTGGCGAACAACGTGGGGATAGGCGCGCATCCCGGCTTTGACGATCTGGCCGGGTTCGGGCGGCATCGCCGCCATGTGCCCTATGCCAGCCTTGCCAACCAGGTTCGCTACCAGGTGGGGGCGGCGATGGCGATGGCGCGGGCGGCGGGCGGTGCGGTGCGGCACCTGAAACTGCACGGGGCGCTGGCCAACATGGCGTCCGAGGATGCCGAACTGGCGCGGGTGTGTTACGACGCGGCGCTGTCGGTGGCGCCGGACCTGCGCATCATGGTGCTGGCCGCGACCGCGCAGCAGCAGGCGGCCGAGGCGCTGGGCTGTGCGTGGGTGGGCGAGATTTTCGCCGACCGGGCCTATGACGACGACGCCACGCTGGTGGATCGCTCGCAACGCGGCGCGGTGATCCACGATCCGCGCATCGCCGGGCCGCGCATTGCCGAGATGGTCAAGAAGGGCGCGATCGTCACCGAGAGCGGCAAGGAAATCCCGACGCGGATCGACACCATCTGCCTGCACGGTGACACCGCAACGGCGGTGCAGATCGCGCGGTCGGTGCGCGATACGCTGGAGGCGGATGGGGTGACGGTTCAGACCTTCGCCTGAGGTTTCGGCGGGTCAGTAGGTGCCGTATTTCGACGAAAACCGAAAAACTGTAGCGATCACCACCCGGCACGGGGGGGCGGTGGTGATCTAGCCAGCCATGCCAGGGGGCATGGGTGGCCTGAAGCGGACGCTGAAGGCGAC
>CAZOKA010000085.1:0-8911 GCA_964580265.1 uncultured Rhodobacterales bacterium
GCGGCGCTACGCGCCTTGATTCCGCGCATTGGTGCCTGGCCTTCAACGTCCGCAAAAGGCCATTAACCACGCCTTGACCCGCAGCGCCTGCATAGCTGCCGCGCGCATTTTCATCCGCGCAAGTGCAACAGGACCAAATAGGCGCCCCAAGGCCTTTTGCCAGGTAGCGCGCCTCAACCTGAATGCCGCTTTCCTTACCCGCCCTGCCGCTTCCGCGACGCGGCACCTTGGACGAATCGGGTAGGCCCGTGCATCCTGCCCCCACCCAAGCCCGAAAGGTGCCCCCATGCCCCGCGAAACCAGGCTGATCCTTTGCCCCGTCAATCTGCGCCATGTGAAGCTTGAGCATCACGCCTATGAGGAAGCCATCGAAATGGCGCAGCGCCGCGGCGCCAAACTGATCGTCGCCACCGTCGCGCCCGAGTTCGAGCGTAACATGAACATCTACGATTCCGAAAAATACTGGGCCGGGGAGTTGCAGAAATTCATCGAAGCCAACCCCGCCGAGGGGGTCGATGTCGAGGCGGTCGTGCGCAAGGGCGCGGTGCATCGGCAGATCGTCAAGCTGGCGGACGAGCGCAACGTCGATCTGATCGTGATCGAGGCCGCCAACCCCCGGATTCAGGATTACCTGCTTGGCACCACGGCCAGCCATGTCGTCGCACACGCCGAATGCTCGGTCTACGTGGTGCGCTAGGTCGCGAATCGACGTTTCAGAGCGCGAAACGTCCGTTCCGGGCGAAACGCCAATCGTGACCGGGGCGCACGATGCCCCGGTATTGCGCTTGAAATCAGGCGTGATTTGGCGTCCGTTAAGGGCGGCAAAGCGAAAGGATTAACGCGCATGAGCGATCCCAAATCACCCCCAACCGATGCCGATCTGGCTGCCGCATTGGTGCGTGTTCTGTCAGTCGAGCCGATCGAACAGGACTTCTTTCGCGGCATAGCTACCCCCCGCGGGCGCGGCCGCTCGTTCGGCGGACAGGTGATCGGTCAGGCGCTGATGGCGGCCACCGAAACCGTCGAGGCCGATCGCCCCGCGCATTCGCTTCATGGCTATTTCATGCGACCGGGCGATGCGACAAAACCCGTTTTATATCAAGTAGAAAGGGACCGTGACGGCGGCAGCTTCACCACCCGGCGGGTGGTCGCCATTCAGCATGGCAAGCCGATCCTGAACCTCGCTGCGTCCTTCCACGTGGCCGAGCCGGGATTGAGCCATCAGGACGAAATGCCGGACGTTCCCGGCCCCGAATTGCTGGAAAACGAAGAGCAGCTCGGCGAACGTCTGGCCGACAAGTTGCCCGATACGTTCCTCGATTGGCTGCGCACGCCCCGCCCGATAGAGATGCGCCCGACGGTCCTGCGCCCGCCCTTCGATCCCTCCGCCCGCGCGGCAGTTCAAAACCTTTGGTTCCGCGTTCGCGCCCCCATCGGCGACGATGCCCGCCTGCACCGCGCAGCACTGGCTTTTTCCTCTGATTTCGGGCTGTTAGGCGTTTCCATGCTGCCGCATGGGCGCGGGTTTACCGACCCGGATATGCAGTTTGCCAGCCTCGATCACGCGCTGTGGATTCACGATGATTTCCGCATGGACGAGTGGCTTTTGTATTCCATGGATAGCCCTTGGGCGGGCGGCGCGCGGGGCTTTAACCGGGGCCGCGTCTTTACCCGCGACGGGCGGCTTGTGGCCAATGTCGCGCAAGAGGGCCTCGTGCGTGACAAGTCATTGCGAAATAAAGACAAATAACCCCTATATCTGCGGCAGCTCCCCTGACGGAATCAGCGGAAAGAACACGCCTTGCGACCAAAGGCCAAACCAGTCTTGCCCGTCAACGCAATGATGCGCACCGATCTCGGCCAGCCGGTAAAAGCTCTTGCGATCGATCAGCGCCTCCAACCCAGCCCGCACCATGACATACGGCGAAGGTTCGCCGGTTTGCCCGTCGCGCGCGACCCGGATCGGTGCATCCGGCCCTGCCACCACCGTGTCACCCACGTTGGTTTCAAAGGTCAGAACCTGCTCTTGCCCGCTGCCTTCCGCCGTGAAATCGACCGCGACAAATGGCGCGTCTTCAACGTCGATTCCCACTTTTTCTACTGGCGTAACAAGGAAATAGTCGTCGCCGTCCTTGCGCAGGATGGTCGAGAATAGCCGCACCAGAGCCGGCCGTGTGATCGGAGTGCCCTGGTAGAACCACGTGCCGTCGCGCGCGATGCGCATGTCCAGGTTGCCGCTGAACGGCGGGTTCCACTCGTGTACCGGCGGCAGGCCCTTGCCCTTGGCGGCCTTGGCCGAGGCAGCGATGCTTTCGGCGCTCGGGGTCACGTTCATTTGTCCGCTCATTGCTTTTGCCATTTCCCTCTCGCGCGATACACTCTTACACAAAGGTAGTATCGCAGCAGGAGTTTTGCCATGTCCGATCAAGAAGATCTGGTTCCCGAGATCGAGGCGCTGGAGGACCGGCTGGCGCAGGCGCGGGCGTCCATCACCCGCCGCTTCATCGGGCAGGAACGGGTCGTCGATCTGGCGCTATCGGCGCTTTTGTGCGGGGGGCATGGCTTGCTCGTGGGCTTGCCGGGCCTTGGAAAGACCCGGCTTGTCGAAACCCTGTCCACGGTGATGGGCCTTGATGGCAACAGGATTCAGTTCACCCCCGACCTGATGCCGGCGGATATCCTCGGGTCCGAGGTTCTGGATACCGATGCAGAGGGGCGACGCGCCTTTCGGTTCATCCCCGGGCCGGTGTTTTGCCAACTTCTGATGGCGGACGAGATCAACCGCGCCAGCCCCCGCACGCAATCGGCGCTGTTGCAGGCCATGCAGGAACGGCAAGTTACCGTCGCGGGGCAGGATCGCCCGCTCGGCGCGCCGTTTCACGTGCTGGCCACCCAGAACCCGATCGAACAGGAAGGCACCTACCCCCTGCCCGAGGCACAATTGGACCGGTTCCTGGTGCAAATCGACGTGGCCTATCCCGAAAGGAGCACCGAACGCGACATCCTGATTGCCACCACCGGCGCGCAGGAGGACGAGGCACACACCGTTTTCACCGATGCCGATCTGCTAAAGGCGCAAACCCTGCTGCGCCGCATGCCCGTTGGCGATGCGGTGGTCGAGGCGATCCTGGACCTGGTGCGTGCACTGCGCCCGGAGGACGACAGCGCATCCGAGCATGTGCGCGAGGCCGTGGCATGGGGCCCCGGCCCCCGCGCGGCGCAGGCGTTGATGCTGATGTCGCGAGCCGAGGCAATGCTCAGGGGGCGGCTGGCGCCATCGGTCGAGGATGTGGCGGCGGTGGCGCACCCGGTGCTGATCCATCGCATGGCCCTTAACTTCGCGGCACGCGCGCGCGGCGATAGCCTTGCCGAACTGATCGCGAAATCCGTAAACGGCGTGACCGGCAAGGAGGCCGCGGCCTGATGCCCGATGCCCCCACCCTGAGGGCGCGCGCCGAAGATCAGGCCGCGCCGCTGCCGCCTCTGCTGGCCAAGGCCGAGCAGTTGGCCGGGGCCGTTCTGATGGGGGAACATGGGCGCAGGCGTGCGGGTCTTGGCGCCGATTTCTGGCAGTATCGCCCAATGCAGCAAGGCGATAGCCTGCGTAACGTCGATTGGCGCCGTTCGGCCCGTGGTGACACGCAATTCGTTCGCGAACATGAATGGCAGATCGCGCAAACGGTCATGCTCTGGGTGGACGGGGCCGCCTCGATGCGCTTTGGAAGTTCCGATGCCGTGCCGCAGAAACTGGATCGCGCGCGGTTATTGGCGCTGGCCGTGTCGATCTTGCTGGATCGCGGCGGTGAGCGTGTTGGCCTGTTGGGCGACGGCCCCCCGCCACGCAAGGGCCGGGCGCAGCTAATGAGACTTGCACAGGCGTTCACACATCAAGATGAGGCCGACTATGGCCTGCCCGAGATAGGCGGCATGATCGCCCACGGGCGGGCTATCATGCTGTCGGATTTCATGGGGGATCTGGAGCCGGTGCAATCGGCGCTGACAACCGCGGCAGACAAGGGCGTGCGCGGCGTCTTGCTGCAGGTTCTCGACCCCAGCGAAGAGGCGTTCCCGTTTCAAGGCAGAACCCGGTTTCAAAGCATTGGCGGGTCTTTGTCGCATGAAACGCTCAAGGCCGATGCGCTCAGGCCGCGCTACCTTGAACGGCTCGCCGCGCGTAAGGGCGCGCTGAACGATCTGGCCAGGTTGACGGGGTGGCAGTATCACTGCCACCACACGGATGACAGCGCGCAATCCGCCCTGTTGTGGCTGTGGCGCGCGCTTGATGGCGGGGGGGCGGTATGATCCCCGGCTTGGCATTTACCGCGCCGTGGCTGTTGCTGGGCCTTGCTGCGCTGCCGGTTCTGTGGCTGCTCCTGCGCGCCGTGCCACCCGCCCCGATCAAGCGCCGGTTTCCCGGTGTGGCGCTGCTTCTGGGGCTTAGCGATGACGATACGGTCACCGATCGCACGCCTTGGTGGCTGCTGCTCCTGCGGATGCTGGCGGTGGCCGCGATGATCGTCGCCTTGGCGGGCCCGGTTCTCAATCCGCAGGAAAAGCCTGTGGCGCCGAATATGCCTTTGCTGGTGTTGCTGGATGGCTCATGGGCGGGCGCTGCCGGTTGGCAGGCGCGCAAACAGGTGCTGGATCGCGTTCTGGCCGAGGCGGGGCGCAATTCGCGTCCTGTCGCAATCATGCGCCTGACCACGCCCGAACGCCCCGAGTTTCAGGCCGCCGGAGCGGTGCAATCGCGCCTTGTCGGTCTTGAGCCGCAACCGTGGCAACCCACCCAGGAAATGACTGACGACGCCGTGTCGGTGTTGCCGGGCGGTTCGTACGAAACGTACTGGATGTCCGACGGTTTGGCGCGCGAGGGGCGAGGCCAGTTGCTAGCCGCGCTTGAGCAGCACGGCCCGGTCCGCGCTTACGAGAGCGGGAAGCCCACGGTTGCCCTGATGCCGCCGCGTTTTCAAGATGGCGCCGTGCAACTGCGCGCGCGCCGTTCGGTGGGGGGGGCGGCGCGTGATATTGCGGTCGCGGCGCATGGGGTTGATCCGGCCGGTGTGCCAAGGGTTCTTGCGCGGCAAACGCTTCGGTTCGATGCCGGTACACGAGAGGCAAGCGGCGCAATGACCCTGCCAGCCGAATTGCGCGCGCGGGTCGAGCGGTTCCAGATCGAGGGCGAGCGCAGCGCCGGCGCGGTGGCGCTTGGCGATGACACGCTGCGCCGGCGCGAAATTGCGCTGATTGCCGGGCAGGACAACCGCGAGGGGCTGGAGCTGCTGTCGCCGCTTTACTACCTGCGGCAGGCGCTCGCACCTTCGGCGGATTTGCTGGACGGTGCTTTGATGGACGTGCTGCCCGCCAACCCCGATGTCATAATCCTGGCCGATGTGGCGAAGCTGTCGCAGTCCGAGCATGAAGGGCTACTGGAATGGACCGAAAAGGGCGGGCTGCTGTTGCGCTTTGCCGGCCCGCGTCTGGCGGCCAGCGAAGTCAGCCGCAAGGAAGAGGACGCGCTGATGCCCGTGCGTCTGCGCGCTGGCGGGCGGAGCGTTGGCGGCGCGATGAGCTGGGGCTCACCCAAGTCACTGGCGCCTTTCCCGAAGGGCAGCCCCTTTGCCGGGCTGACACCGCCCGGCGACGTGACGGTCAGTGCGCAGGTGCTGGCGCAACCCGACCCGACGCTGGCCGACCGGGTGATTGCCCAGCTTGACGATGGCACACCCCTGGTCACGCGCAAGCGTATCGGGGCGGGGCAGGTGGTGCTGATGCATGTCACCGCCACGGCGGAATGGTCCACGCTGCCGTTGTCCGGGCTGTTCGTGCGTATGCTGGAGCGTCTTTCTGCCGCATCGCTTACCGCGCGGCCGGATGCCGACGCGTTGGAGGGGCAGACATGGCAGCCGCAGCGCGTGCTGGATGGCATGGGCCGGGTGCAAGATGCGGGAACATTGCCCGGCGTTGCAGGTGAAGAAGTGCTGAGCGCGCCGCTTGGTCCCACCTTGCGCCCCGGTGTCTATAGCAGTGGGGATCGCTACATCGCGCGGCATGTCGTGGATGACGATGCAGAATTGACCCCTGTCACTTGGCCCGCGCGCATCCCGGTGGAGGGGATGGAAAAGCCTCCCGAAACGCCGCTGACCGGTCACCTGTTGGGCCTGGCGATCGCGCTGTTGTTGGCTGATATCCTGGCCTCGCTAATGGTGTCGGGCCGCTGGACATCGGGGCGGATGGCGGCGGGCGTGCTCTTGCTGGGGGTGATCGGCTCGATCACCGTGCCCGCCGCCCCTGCCCGTGCCCAGACGACAGACGACGACGCCTTTGCCATCGCCGCCACCAGGGAGGTGGCTCTGGCCCATGTCCTGACGGGCAACGAGGCGGTGGATGACACCGCACATGCGGGGTTGCGGGGGCTGTCGGAGACGCTGTTCTTCCGCACATCCGTGGAACCGGCCGACCCGATGGGCGTGAACCTGGAAACCGACGAGCTGGCATTCTTTCCGTTTCTGTATTGGCCCATTACACCTGATCAGCCCGCACCGTCCGAAGAGGCTTATGCCAAGCTGAACCGTTACCTTCGCTCTGGCGGGATGATCCTGTTTGACACACGCGACGCGGATATTGCCGGGTTTGGCGCCTCCAGCCCCAATGGCCGCAAGTTGCAGGAGCTTGCCGCGCCGCTGGATATTCCGCCGCTGGAGCCGGTGCCGGATGATCATGTTCTGACGCGCGCCTTTTACCTGTTGCAGGATTTCCCAGGTCGCCACGCGGATGGCGACATCTGGGTCGAAGCCGCGCCGCCAGATGCAGAGCAGGTCGAGGGCATGCCATTTCGCGACCTGAACGACGGGGTGACGCCGGTTGTCATTGGCGGCAATGACTGGGCCGCGGCCTGGGCCATGGACGAGCGGGGCAATGCCCTGTTCCCGGTGGGGCGCGGACGCGGGGGTGAGCGCCAGCGCGAAATATCGTATCGGTTCGGGGTGAACCTGATCATGCACGTGCTGACCGGCAACTATAAATCCGATCAGGTGCATGTACCTGCGCTGTTGGAAAGGTTGGGGCAATGAACGGGCAGATCGTATTTGATCCGCTGCTGCCCTGGTGGGCGCTGACGGTGCTTGGGGGGGCTATCCTTCTGGGGGGCGGTGTGGCGCTTTGGCGTGGGCTGTCGGGCTGGGCGTTGCGCACGCTGGCTGGCGCGGTGCTTATTGCTGCGCTTGCCGGGCCGTCCTATCAGCGGGAGGATCGTGATCCACTGTCGGATATCGTGCTACTGCTGGAGGATCGCAGCGCCAGCCAACGGCTGGCAGATCGGGGCGCGCGCACGGACCGGGCCGCCGAGGCGCTTGGCGTGGCACTGGAGCAGCGCCCGAACACCGAGGTGCGCCGCGTTGAACTGGGCGATGGTCAGGGTGACGCGGGAACCCTGATGATGCAGGCGCTTGGCGATGCATTGGCCGAGGTGCCCCGCGGGCGCGTTGCGGGCATCATCGCGCTTAGCGACGGGCGCGTGCATGACATGAGGCGCGCGCCGGACCTGCCCGCACCGATGCACCTGCTGCACACAGGTCAACCGCAGGATTGGGATCGCCGCCTGATCGTGGAAGGCGCGCCAGCCTTTGCCATACTGGATGAACCTGTCACACTGACCCTGCGGATCGAGGACATGGGCGCCGCCCCGGAGGGTGCCGAGACTGCGAGGCTGGATATCTCGCTTGATGGCGAGGCGCCGCAACGCTTTGACGTGCCGATCGGGCGCGAGATCGAGTTGCCGCTGACACTGCCGCACGGGGGGCGCAACGTGATCCGCTTTGCCGTGCCCGAGGCCGAGGGCGAACTGACGGCGCGCAACAATTCGGCGCTGGTGCAGATCAACGGTGTGCGCGACCGTCTCAGGGTTCTGCTGGTCTCGGGTGAGCCGCATCCGGGGGGGCGCACCTGGCGCAACCTGCTCAAGTCCGATAGTTCCGTTGACCTGGTCCACTTCACCATCCTGCGTCCCCCGATGAAGCAGGACGGCGTGCCGGTGTCGGAATTGTCGCTGATTGCTTTCCCCACGCGGGAACTGTTCCTGGAAAAGGTCGATGATTTCGATCTGATCATCTTTGACCGGTACAAGCGGCGCGGCATTCTGCCATCGCTCTACCTGGATAATGTGCGCGACTACGTGGAAAAGGGCGGTGCCGTTCTGGTGGCGGCGGGGCCTGATTTTGCCAGCGCGGATTCGATCCACCGCTCGCCCTTGGGGCAGATCATTCCGGGCGACCCCACGGCGCGGGTGATCGAGCGTGGATATACCCCCGAAATTACTGATCTGGGCCTGCGCCATCCGGTGACTTCGGGCCTGGTGGAGGGCGAGGCGAAGACCGGTGATTGGGGTCGATGGATGCGCCAGATAGATATCACGCCGAAACAGGGGCACGTGGTCATGAGCGGAACTGATGACAGGCCGCTCCTGATGCTCGACCGGGTCGGCGAGGGGCGTATCGCACTGTTGGCGTCGGATCAGGCATGGCTATGGGATCGCGGTTTCGAAGGGGGCGGCCCGCAGTTGGAGCTTTTGCGGCGGTTGGCGCATTGGATGATGAAGGAGCCCGAGCTTGAGGAAGAGGCCCTGCTGGCCGAAGCGACCGGGCAGACGATGCGCATCATTCGCCGCAGTTTAAGCGACGACATAGGGCAGGTGGTGATTACCCGCCCCGATGGAGAACAAACAGAAGTGCCTTTGACCGAAGTCCAGCCAGGGCGTTTCGAAGCGCAATACGAAGGCCCGCAAATCGGGCTTTACCGCCTTGAGGAAGGGGATCAGGATGCTGTCGTGGGGCTAGGCCCCGCCGCCCCGCGCGAGTTCGAGGCCACGATTGCCACGGGTGACATACCGATATCGACGATGCCCGGCGCAAGGCAT
>CAZOKA010000086.1:0-8863 GCA_964580265.1 uncultured Rhodobacterales bacterium
GTTGCGGCAAGCATTGCGCTATGACGAGGTGAAGCAGGCAGATTGGAACTTCGTTTGTGATGTCGATGAATTTCTCAACATAAAGGTCGGGAACGGGTCGGTCAGGGCTTTGGTTGAGGCATCCGGCTCGGCCGCAGATGTCATTTCTGTTCCGTGGCGGAACTATGGCCCCGGCAATGTGCGCCATTTTTCCGACAAACCCGTTACGCAGCAGTTTCTTCTAGCCGAACATGCGCCAGATACGCGCATGGAAGCGGGCAAATTTGTCAAATCCCTGTTCCGCGGGCTTGATCGATTTCGCCGTGTCGGTATTCACGCGCCAATACCGCATGATGATTGGGAGGGACGGATCAATACCGTTGCGCCAGGTGGCACCCCGTTCACCATTGAAGGAGAGCGTGCCGATCCCTCGTTCGAGATTGCGCAAGTCAACCACTATGCGCTACGGGCGATGGAAACCTTCCTGGTCAAGCGGGCGCGTGGACGGGCCAATCACATGTCGCATGTCCTTGGTATGCGATACTGGAAACGTTTTGATTTGAACGATGTTCCAGATAACAGCATTCGGCGCTACGACGCGGATGTTAACAAATGGTTGTCTTCTTTCATGGCCGATCCCGAGTTGCGCACGCTGCACGAGCAATCGGTTGATTGGTACCAAAAGAAAATTTCGGCGCTATTGGTCGACCCCGAAATGGCCGAACTTGTTAAGGAGATTGACGAGTTTCGTGGCGCAAAGCCAGGGCGCCCTGCATTGCGCGTGGTCAGCGCCGCCTGACGGCACCAGCACTCAGCGGACAGGCTTGCGTGCGGCGAAATCTATCAGGGCGGAGCGGCCGGAATGGCCGCGCCCTTCCTGAACGTCGCGCTCATAGGCGTGGTTTTCCAGAATATCCCAGCCATCGAAATCAGTGGCGAGTAGGTTGGGCGTATACATGTTTTCGACGTGTGGCGGCCCGCCCGTGCCATAGGCGATTTGCTGCGGCGTGTACCCGTGCAACAACATCAGGCCGCCGGGTTTGACGCTGTGTTTCATGCCATCAAACAGGTCTTCGCGCTCTCGTGGACCTACGAATTGTATGAAAATACCAATCACCGCGTCGTATTGTTCCGGCCAATCATAATGCAGGACATCCGCCTCGCGAAATTCCACAGCAACACCTGTGGCTTTCGCCAAATCCCGCGCCTTTGCAATCGCGGAAGGGGCGTATTCAAGAGCCGTTACGCTTAGTCCCTGTTTGGCGAGAAAGACGGAATTGCGACCTTCGCCATCGGCAACGCACAAGGCTGTCTCGCCAGGATGCAGCATGCTCATGTGGTCTGTCAGAAAACGTGCGGGTTTCTTTCCAAACACATACTCCGGGGTGTTGAAACGTTCCTCCCACATGCGAAGGCCTTTTCCCTAAAGCGGATACTGGGCAGATCGCCCCGCACGGGGCGATCTGATATCACATCTTACTTTGAGGCCGGGCCGATCAGCATGATCATTTGACGGCCTTCCATCTTGGGGAAATTCTCGACCTTGCCGACGTCCTTGGTATCTTCGGCCACCCGCTCAAGCAGCTCCCGACCAAGGTTCTGGTGCGCCATTTCACGCCCGCGGAACCGAAGCGTGATCTTGACCTTGTCACCGGCTTCGAGAAACTTGAAAACATTGCGCATCTTGACTTCGTAGTCGTGTGTGTCCGTGTTGGGACGGAACTTCACTTCCTTGATGTCGATGGTTTTTTGTTTCTTGCGGGCCTCGGATTCGCGCTTTTGCTGTTCATATTTGAACTTGCCATAATCCATGATCTTGCACACGGGCGGATTGGCATTGGGCGAAATCTCGACTAGATCAAGTGCGGCCTCATCCGCCATTTCCATGGCGCGCTCAGGCGTCACAACGCCGACGTTTTCACCATCTGCGCCAATCAGCCGGATTTCCGGGGCGCGTATACGTTCGTTCACTCTGGGGCCGGTATCGCGCGTTGGGGGCGCGTTATGGGGTCTGCGGGCTATGGCTTTCTTCCTTCAACTGTTGGCAAATTTCAGATTGACAACCTACCCTTGCCTGTCGATCACTTCAAGGCGCAATCGCCTTCGGTTGCGGCCAAAAATAGAATTTGGCGTTGCTGCGCTCAGGTGAGAAAACTGGCATCCTGAGGTGGGGGGCATGTTCAGGATCAGCCGACAAAGGCCTTTTCGACAACGTATTCTGCCGGTTCGGAATTGGCGCCTTCGTTCAGGCCGTAGTCTTCCAGGATTTTCTTCACATCCATGTTGAATCCAAGGCTGCCACATACCATTGCGCGGTCGGTTTCTGGCGATAATCCCTCGCTCAACCCGAGATCCTTGAACACCTTGCCTGATTTCAGGTTGTCAGTGATCCGTCCCATTCGGGCAGTTTCCTCGCGCGTTGTGGTCGGGTAGTAGCGCAACTTGCCGCCAACAAATTCACCGATAAGCGGGTCATTTGGCAGGCTTTCTATCAATTGCTTGCCGTATTCCAGTTCCGCCGCATCGCGGCAGGTGTGCATCATTATGACTTCTTCATACAGCTCATAGGTTTGCGGGTCACGCATCAGCGAGGCAAAGGGCGCGATCCCTGTGCCCGTGGCCAGCAACCACAGTCGTTTGCCGGGCAATAGCGCATCCAGAACCAGTGTCCCCACAGGTTTGGGCCGAAGTATGATTTCATCGCCTTCCTCGATGTGCTGCAGCTTGGACGTAAGTGGCCCATCCTGCACCTTGATCGAGTAGAACTCCAACTCATCCGCCCAGCTTGGCGATGCAATGGAATAGGCGCGCAGCAGTGGTTTTCCGTTGTCGCCCATCAGGCCGATCATCACGAATTCGCCGGAGCGAAACCTAAGCGACCTCGGGCGCGTGACCCGAAAAGAAAACAGCCGGTCTGTCCAATGCTTTACGTGGGTGATGGTCTGCGCGTCCGGCAGGGTAGGGACTTTGGGAACGGATTGTTCGGTCACGGTTTGCATCTCGCATTTGGGGCGCGGTCGGGCGCAACATAAGGTGTTTGGCGAGGCTTTGAAAGATGCTCGCAGGTTTGGTGTGCGCGGCGGATCGTCGTAGGCTTGGCGCTGCGCCGCGCGCGTTGAAGGAATTGGTTGGCGCATGCTTGACGAGGCCGTTGATTTGGGAAATAATTTCGCACACAAGGAAATGACCTTCAACCGAAAGAATTTTGTCGCATATGTCGCCGACAAGACAAGATTTTTTCCCACAAAGTGAGGGGGAAGATTCATGACGGTTCGGCTCGATGCGACTGACCGGAAAATTCTGGCCGAGTTGCAACGCGACGCAGGGCAATCTCTCGACGAGATCGCAAAAAAAGTTGGATCGTCTAAGACGCCTGTCTGGAACAGGATTCGCAAGATGCGCGATGCTGGCATAGCTGGTCCGCAGACGGTTGTTCTCGATGCCGAGAAACTGGGATTCGAGGCGTGCTTTTTTGTGCTGATCCGCACTTCCGAGCACGAAGCCGAATGGCAGGCACGGTTTCTGGAGGCGCTCAAGAGTCGCCCCGAGGTGCAGGAGGCGCACCGTCTGGCCGGCGAAATCGATTACATCCTCAAGGTGCGGGTTAAGAATGCCAGGGCCTATGACGCCTTCTATCAGGCGTTGATCAGCGAGGTAAAAGTACACAACGTGACCGCGCTGTTGTCTATGGAAGAAATCAAATCAACCACCGCGCTGCCGTTGTAGGTTGATGCTCGCCTATGGTCAGGCAAGGCGAGGAGAAGTATTGTGGCGAGCATGAGAAGACCTGATGCACGGCGCGCCGTATTTCTCGGCCTGTTCCTGGTGGCGGTCGGCGCGTTTGCCGCGGTCGTTTGGCGCACGGGATACAACCAGGCGCTTGACCAGTTGGGGCGCAGGGGACAGTCGGACCTGACTTTGGCCGCTGACAGGCTGACGGGACAATTGCAGCTGTACCAGCAGCTTGCCGTTCTGATTGCCGATCATCCTGTGCTTGATGGCAAAGACGCAGCTGCGAAGCGCGCGCTATTGCTTCAATCCGCCGACAAGACAGCAGCGCTTGATGTCGTGCTGGCAAACAAGCAGGGGCGCGTGGTGGTCTCCGCCACTGGCTCGGCCCCGGAATACGTCACCGACACGCAGTATTTTCGCCGCGCCTTGCAAGGTGCATTGGGCGAGGAACATGGAACGAATTCCGCCACGGGACAGCGCGCCTATCATTTCGCCGCGCCCCGCTTCGATGATCAGGGGCAGGTCATCGGTGCGCTGATCGTCGTGGCAAATATCGAAAAGGTCGAATCGGAATGGCGCGGTGCGCGCCCCGTGGTGTTTTTTACTGATCGTGATGGCGAAGTTTTCATCACGAATCGTTCTGAACTGTTGTACTGGCGTCGCCCCCCTGGCGGGGTCGGGCTGGCCCCGCCAGGGGGGGCAATGCCGCAGTTCGAAATGACAACTGCGGGCTCTTACGAGATATGGCACGAGGATTGGAGTCCATATGTGCCGCGAACTGCATTGCACCTGTCGCGGGATTTGCCCCGTATTGGCATGCGAGCCGAGGCGCTGATCGATGTCAGTGCGGCACAGCGGATCGCTTGGTTGCAAACGGCAGTCGTGGCGGCGGTGTGTCTGGCGTTCGGGGCGATCCTGTTCGTGGTGACCGAGCGGCGTCGCACGCTTGCGCTGGCCAATGCGCGTCTGGAGGGACGGGTGACAGAACGCACTGCGGAACTGTCCACGGCCAACGCTGCACTGCGCCGCGAGGTGGCCGAGCGAAGCGCCGCCGAGGCGGCACTGAAGAAGGCACAGGATGACTTGGTGCAGGCCGGTAAACTGTCGGCCCTGGGGCAGATGAGTGCGGGGATCAGCCATGAGTTGAACCAACCGCTGATGGCGATTCAGCAATATGCCGAGAACGGGGCGCTTTTCCTGAACCGGGGCAAGACAGGGCCAGCGGTGCAAAACCTCTCGCGCATTGGGTCCATGGCGCATCGGATGGCACGGATCATCCGCAATTTGCGCGCCTTTGCCCGCCAGGAAAGCGAACCCGTCTCGCGGGTCGATCTGGTAAATGTGGTTGATAGCGCTCTTGAGCTGAGCGAGGCGCGTCTGCGCGCGGAGGCTGTCGATGTCCGCTGGGACAAGCCAAGCGAGCAGGTTTGGGTGACTGGTGGCGAGGTGCGCTTGTGCCAGGTGGTGGTGAACCTGATTGGTAACGCCGTGGACGCCATGTCCGCACAGGAAACCCGGCGTGTCGATATCGACATCCGCCGCGATGGCGCCCAAGTCGAGCTCGAAATACGTGACACTGGACCCGGCATCGAGGAACCCGAGAAGATGTTCGATCCGTTCTACTCCACCAAGATTGTCAGCGATTCCGAGGGTATGGGCCTCGGCCTGTCGATCTCGTACGGGTTGGTGCAGAGCTTTGGCGGCATGATCCGTGGGCGCAACCATCCGGATGGAGGAGCGGTGATGATAGTGGAGCTGGTGGCGGCGGACGTGGATGACACATCCTCCCGGACGGAGGTCGCATGATCACCAAGGTTCTTGTTGTCGATGACGATGCCGCCGTGCGCGAGGCCTTGGCCCAGACACTGGAATTGGCTGAACTCGATCCGATCATGGCAGGCTCGTTTGTCGTGGCAAAGGATCACATTGCGGCGGATTTTCCGGGCGTTATCCTGTCGGATATCCGCATGCCGGGGCGTGACGGATTTCACCTTCTTGACCACGCAACTGGCATCGACCCGGAATTGCCCGTGATCTTGTTGACGGGCGAGGGCGATATACCCATGGCTGTCAGTGCAATGAGCAAAGGCGCCTTCGGGTTCCTGGAAAAGCCATGCGCGCCCGCCACCCTGTTGGCCGAGGTCGAGCGCGCGCTCAATACCCGGCGGCTGGTTCTGGAAAACCGTCGACTCAAGGCTCAGTTGCACTCGGGCGATCCGGCGGCGCGCCTGCTTTTCGGGCAATCGCCGCAGGCCGAGGCCCTGCGCAAGCAGGCTAGGCGTGCAGCGATTGCGAAGACGGACGTGTTGGTGACCGGCGAGCCGGGCACAGGTATTTCCAAGGTCGCCGAGGTGGTGCATCTTCTCTCCCCCGTGGCCAAGGGGCCATTCGTCAAGCGTGCCGCCTCGGGACTCAGGGCTGAAATGGTTGCAGGCGTGCTGAATGACGCGGCCGGCGGCAGCCTTTTTCTGGACGAGGTGGCACAGCTCAGCCCCGAGGCTCAGTTCGCCATCCTTGATGGGCTGGAACGAGGGGAACCCACGCGCCTGTTGGCTGGCACCACCGCCGAGTTGCGTCCGGCTCCCCCTCCAGAGGGCCTCAACCCCGATCTCTTTTATCGGCTGGAGGTGATGCAGGTGCGTATTCCCGCCTTGCACGAGCGCCCCGAGGATATCCCGGTACTGTTCAAGCACTATGTGGCGCAGGCCAGCGAGCAAGCCGGGCTTACCCCGCCCGAAATCACCTCGGAGTTGCTGGCCGAGCTGATGGCGCGCGAGTGGCCGGGTAATGCGCGCGCGCTCATGAGCGCCGCAATGCGGTTTGCCCTGGGTCTGAGCGAGGACGTCGCGGCGGATGCCGCGGACGGTGATCAACCTGGCCTGTCAGAGCAGATGGCCCGCGTGGAGCGGTCTTTGCTGATTGCCGCGCTGCAACGTGAAAAGGGACGGGCGAGCCAAGCGGCGCAGGCGCTCAAGCTGCCGCGCAAGACGTTCTACGACAAGTTGGCGCGTTACGGGTTGCGCCCCGAGGAGTATCGATAGCAATTCCGTGATAGCCGAGTGATGTGCGGGATATCGCACAGTCGGGCAAAATGAATGTGCGGAATCTCGCACAATGCTGCATTGCCGCATGGCAGGTATGTGCGCTTGCTATGACTAACAGCTTTGAAATATGGCGATTCTTCTTACTGTCCAAGCTTGGGAAGCTTTTCCTTGAGCCAAACCGTGCGATTCGGAATCATTGCCGCGCCGTGCCCGTAACGGGCTCAATCAATTGTCTCAATTTCTGGGAGGAGACCGAGATGAAGTATCTTGCAACAGCCGCAACCGCACTTGCCTTGAGCGTTTCAGCACAGGCCGCAGTGGCATCTTGCGAGGATGGCGAAATCGTCATCAAGTTCAGCCACGTCACCAACACCGACAAGCACCCCAAGGGGATCGCCGCGACGCTTTTGGAGGAGCGCGTCAATACCGAGATGGACGGAAAGGCCTGCATGGAGGTTTTCCCGAACTCCACGCTTTACAACGACAACCAGGTTCTTGAGGCGATGCTTCAGGGCGACGTGCAAATGGCCGCGCCCTCGCTGTCCAAGTTCGAGCAGTTCACCAAGAAGTTCCGCCTGTTCGACCTGCCTTTCATGTTCAAGAACATCGACGCCGTGGACGAGTTCCAAAACTCGGAAACCGGGCAGGCGATGAAAGAGTCGATGACGCGCCGCGGTCTGCTGGGCCTGGCATTCTGGCACAACGGGATGAAGCAGATGTCGGCCAATCGCCCGCTGCTTGAGCCTAGCGATGCAGAGGGCCTGAAGTTCCGCGTTCAGAACTCCGAGGTGCTCAAGGCACAGATGGCCGCGCTTGGCGGCAGCCCGCAGCCGATGGCATTCTCCGAGGTTTACGGCGCCCTGCAAACCGGTGTTGTGGATGGTCAGGAAAACACCTGGTCCAACATCTACGGCAAGAAGTTCTTCGAGGTGCAGGACGGCGTCACTGAAACAAACCATGGTATCATCGACTACATGCTGGTGACCTCGACCGATTGGTGGGACAGCCTGCCTGACGACGTGCGCGAACAGTTGGGCACGATCGTGGAAGAGGTGACCACCACGCGCAACGCCGAATCCTACAAGGTGAACCAGGAGGCCAAGCAGGCGATCATCGATGCCGGTGGCACCGTGCGCACCCTGTCGCCCGAGCAACGCGCCGCATGGGTCGAGACGATGAAACCCGTCTGGGAAGAGTTCAAGGATGACGTCGGCGAGGAAAACATCGCCGAAGCCCAGGCGATCAACGCCAAGCACTGAACTCGGCAATTGCCGCTTTGCCCGGCCCAATGCGTGAAATGACATTGGGCCGGGTGTCTTCGGAATATGCCGAACAAGGGAGGCGTGCATGCCTGTTTCCCCAGATTATCAAGACACGGTGCTCGGGCGGATCGTGGATGAATTCGAACGCACGGCCATCGCGGTCCTGCTTGGCGCGATGACCCTGATCACGTTCATCAACGTGGTGTTGCGCTATGGGTTCAATACCGGCCTCATCTGGGGGCTGGAGGCGGTGACCTTCCTGTTTGCGTGGTTGGTGCTTTTCGGGGTCAGTCACGCTGTCAAGATTACGGCCAACCTCGGGGTCGATGCACTGATAAACTACTTTGCCCCGCCATTGCGGCGCGCAATCGGGCTGTTGGCGGTGGCTCTGTGCCTTGTCTACGCCGCGCTGTTGCTGAAGGGTGCGTGGGATTACTGGGCCAATTTTGCCAACCTTCCGCAAACCACCGGGCGCTGGTTTCCCACCGGGTTCGAGGACATGGGCCGGACATCTTACCGGGCCTGGTACGAGGTGATAGATATCCCCTTTCCCGAATGGCTCCGCTGGATCGAGCCACTGATGAACGAGGGTGAGCATTACGAGAAACTGCCGCGTTTCATCCCTTATGCCATCCTGCCGATTGGCGCCGCGCTGTTGATGTTCCGCTTCGCGCAGGCAGCGGTGCGTCTGGTCCGTGGGCAGGCGACCGGCCTGATCGTCAGCCACGAGGCAGAGGACGCCGTGTCGGACGTCCGCCACCTGAACGAAAAGGACTAAACCATGGATGTCGCCATTCTTTTCGCGATGGTGGTGGGGATGATGCTGATCGGGGTTCCGATCGCGGT
>CAZOKA010000087.1:0-8857 GCA_964580265.1 uncultured Rhodobacterales bacterium
CCCACCCGGCGGTCGGGCACCGCGCGGCTCTTCAGCCAATAGCCCAACGTCCGCTTCAGGCCATTCATGCCCCTCCCCCCCTGCGCGTGGCAGGCAAGATCACCACCCGGCAATCTGTGCCAGGTGAAAAACATCAGGGTGTGTTGCATCAGGGTGTGTGGCATCGGATCGGATTCACCCGCTCGCCCTTGGGCCGGTTCCAATTCGATTCAGCGCGCCCTGGCCGCTGCCGCGATGGCAGCCTGTTTGCGCCCCGCGCCGGATCTGTCCCGCGTAAGGCCATGGCGATTTCGAAGTGAGATGACAGACGTTTTCAGCTCAAAAAGCCAGCCTGAAAAGATGCGGTGTTCCGATGCTTCAAGGAAAGACCGGAACACCGCGGGCGCGCTCGCGCCATCACTGGATGCAGCAATGATCCGCGCGGATCAGAACTCCATCAGAACCTTGCCCTTGGCCTTGCCGGGCACGCTGCCTTGCGAGGAAATATCGGGATCGCCGGACGTGCCGCCGTTTTGCGTGAGCGACCAGCCGATCATGCCCGCGATGGCCACGATCGCAACCGCCAACAGGGCGTTGTCGTTCGAACTGGGCGCTTGAACCGCCATCCCTGCACCAGCGCTGGTTGCGGTCAAGCATGTCGCCAGGCTGCACACCATCGCGTATTTGCGTAGAGTCATCAAATAATCCCTCCCCGTTATCGGATCGTTTTCTATGCCCCGACTTCAGCAGCGCCACGATGGCATGTCAAGCGATGATAGCCTCCGTCATGGCCAGATTTTGATCGGCACACGCCGTGCATTCGATCCCTGGGCAGCCATCAATGCCCGAATCGACGTTTCAAGCCTCGAAACGTCCGTTCTGGGCAATTCGCCAATCGTTATCTCATCGTTCAGCGTGCCCTTTCGGGGATGATCTGCTGCGCGATTCCAGCGAAAACAAGGTAAATGCTGGTTATGACCAGGCCCCAATGTGCCCAGCTTTCGGGATGGAAATCCACCCAGGCCGCCCAACCCGCAAAGAATGTCCAGGCCAGCGCCACGGGAAGGGAAATCAGCCTCCAACGCACGGTGCGAACAGGGTGAATGAACTTCAAAGGCAGGAACATTGCCACCGAAAGGATCGTCACAAGCGATAAAATGATCCATGTGGGCGGCGACACGGCGAACAACACGATCACCAGCATGTTAAAGCAGCCGGGAAATCCGTGAAATGAATTATCCTTTGTTTTCATGCTGCTATCGGCAAAATACATGGCGCTGGCATAGGTGATGACAATGATCGCCAACCACCCCGTCCAGCCCGGCAACAGGTCCGAACGGAACAGCGCGAAGGCGGGGATGAACACGTATGTCAGGTAATCGATGATCAAATCCATCAACACCCCGTCGAACCGTGCGGCGTTGGTTTTGACCTCGTATTTGCGCGCCAAAGGCCCATCAACCCCATCCACCGCAAACGCCACAACCAACCACAGGAACATCAGATCCCACTTCTCGTCCACGGCGGCCAGCATCGCCAGCATCGCGAAGACGGCGCCGGTGGCGGTCAGCAAGTGAACGGTCAAAGCTTTGATTTCACTTGTCATTTTGCTCTCTTTCACGCGGCGCATTGCTCTGCCGGGGGTGTGCTTTCTTGTATACGTCCATCAGGCGGGCGGTGTCGACTGCGGTATAGGCCTGTGTCGTCGATAGCGATGCATGCCCCAGCAAATCCTGTATCGCCCGCAGATCGCCGCCCGCGTTCAGCAGATGCGTGGCAAAGCTGTGGCGCATCGCGTGCGGTGTGACACTGGCAGGCAGGCCCAGTTGCATGCGTGCCTGTTGCGTCACCTTCTGCACCTGGCGGGGGCTTAACCTGCCGCCGCGCGCGCCGCGAAACAGTGGCGTTCCAGGACTCAGATCATAGGGGCAGGCGCGCACATAGCGGCCCACGACATCCCCCATCATCGGCAAGACGGGCACAATGCGCTCGCGTCCACCCTTGCCGCGCACCCGTAGGGCATCGCCCAACGGCACTTGCCCCGCATCTACATCCAGTGCTTCGGAAACCCGAAGACCGCAGCCATAAAGTATTGTTATAACAGCCAAATCTCTGGCCGCAATCCAATCCTTCGGGGATTGAAGTTCGACCGTTTCCATCATCGTGCGGGCGCTGTCTTCGTCCAGTGGGCGGGGCAGGCCCGCCTGGAACCGCGGCGCGCGTGTCGCCAGAACCGCGGTCGGGTCGATGCCTTCACGTTCGGCCAGCCACTTGTAGAAACTCTTGACCGCTGACAATTTGCGCGCCAGCGATCTTGGTGACACGCCGGTGCCCCGCACCTGCGCCATCCACGCCCGCATGTCCGAGACCGTGATCCGCGACAGCGGACCAAGCCCCTGCGCCCCGCCGTGGTGAAGGGTGATGAATGACAGGAAATCGGTCACGTCGCGCCGATAAGCGTCCAGCGTGTTGTCCGATGCCCCGCGCAGCGCCTTGAGCGACTCCAGCCAGCGCGCCAACGCATCGCGCGCAGCAGACGCGATCGCCGTCGTCATGACAACCAGCGGCGCATCGTCCTTTCGAAAACGCCTGCGAAAAACGCCAGCAAATCAGTCCCTTGGCTCTGGTTGAACTGGTGAGGGTCTTCTGCCCCCATGCACAGCATCCCGGGCAACCGCCCGGCGCCAAAATCCAGTTTCAGGCAGGCTTCGGACCGTATCCAGTCAGCCGCTTCACCATGTACGTCAGGCACCCCGGACGGCACCTGGCGCAGGGTGATCTGCCGCACCGGCGTATCACGCCCGCCAGTCAGGTAGTCGTCGATGAACCCAGGGGCCTTCACGGTCAGCACATCGCCCAACCGCTCGATCTCTTTGCCACCATCGTTTTGAGCCGATTCCAGCACCAGCCGGATACTGTCCACGCGCAGGATATCGGCCACCGGGCCACCCAGATCGCCCAGGAATGCCTCGAACTCGATCTGATCAAGCATTCGCAGGATTGCGCGATTTACCTGGTTGGTGCCGGCAAGGTTGTCATAGGCTGCCGCGATCACGCTGCGATGCGTATCTTCCAGCCGATCCAGGCGCGCCTCCAGCCGGTCCATCGCGATGCCACGAAGATCGACGATATTACCCCCCATGCTACGCTCGTTCGCCGCGATAAGGGCGCGCATAAGCTCTTGATCTTCAAGGATAACATCGGGTTGTGAAATGATGCGATCGCGCAGGGCGTCGTCCATCCGGGGCTTTGTGCTCATATCTGCCTCGTAGCATTTTGGCCTTTATAGCACGCGTTTACAGGATTTTCTGCCCCGTTTTTTCCCAATCGCTCAAAAAGGTTTCCAGCCCCTTGTCTGTCAATGGGTGCAGTGCCAGCCTGCGGATCACCTCTGGCGGGGCAGTCATCACGTCCGCGCCGATGCGCGCGCAATCCGTCACGTGGTTCACGCTACGGATCGAGGCGGCCAGGATTTCCGTCTCGAACGCGTAGGTGTCATAGATCTGCCGGATATCGGCGATCAGGTCCATGCCATCCAGGTTGATATCATCCAGCCTGCCGATGAACGGGCTGATGAATGCGGCCCCCGCCTTGGCGGCCAGTAGTGCCTGATTGGCCGAAAAACAAAGTGTTACGTTGATCATATGGCCTTCTGACGACAGCGCCTTGCAGGCCTTCAGGCCGTCCCATGTCAGCGGCAGCTTGATCGCGATGTTGTCGGCGATCCGGGCCAGCTTGCGCCCCTCTTCGATCATCGCGCCGGCTTGCGTGGCAACGACTTCGGCGCTGACTGGTCCATCTACCAGATCGGCGATTTCCTTTGTCACCTCGATGATGTCACGGCCTGATTTCATGATCAGCGACGGATTTGTCGTCACGCCATCGACTATCCCCAGATCGTTCAGTTCCGCAATCGCGTCGATTTCGGCGGTATCTACAAAGAATTTCATGGCTCGCGCCCTCGAATGGGTTGGGTTTTGTCAGGCTTGGCTTTACCCCATAGACTGCTATCCCGAAACCCCTTTCACGGATGTGATGTGGCCGAGACTGATTTCTTTCACCATGGCGAAGTGGTGGCGGTGCTGACCACGCAGCCGCTGGATCGGGTGCTGGATTATCGCGCGCCCGAGGGCGGCTGCTTTGCCGGCGCCTTTGTGGAGGTGCCGCTGGGGCCGCGCAAGGTGATCGGTGTTGTCTGGGGCGCGGGGCAGGGCGCGGTCGACCCGTCCCGTTTGCGACACGTGATTCGAGTGCTAGATGCCGCGCCTATGCGCGCGGAAATGCAGGACTTCATTCACCGTGCGGCGGAGTATACCCTTACACCACTGCCCGCCATGCTGCGCCTTGCCACGCGCGCGCCCGGCTTGGGCGATCCGCCCGCCATGCGCCGTATCCTGCGCGCCACGGACACCCCCCCAAGCCGTTGGACCGATGCCCGCCGCCGCGCGCTAGAGGTGCTGAACGAGTATGGCGGTTTGGCGCTGACATTGGCGGAACTGACGGAGGCGGCAGGCGTTTCATCAAGTGTTGTCAAAGGGTTGATCAAGCAAGGATCAATAGTCGAGGAAGACACGCCGCGCGACAGGGCGTTCCCGCATCTTGATCCAGAGCGCCAGGGAAAGGCGCTTAGCGACGATCAGGCCGCAGCGGCCCGAGCCTTGCGTGACGGTCTGCGAGCAGGCGAATATGGCACGACGCTTTTGCGCGGGGTCACCGGATCGGGCAAGACCGAGGTCTATCTCGAAGCGGTGGCGGAATGCTTGCGGCAGGGGCGGCAAGCGCTTGTTCTGTTGCCCGAAATAGCGTTGACAGCCGAATTCCTGTCGCGGGTCGAGATGCGGTTCGGTGCGCAGCCGGCCGAGTGGCATTCCGGCGTCACGATGACAGAGCGTCGCCGCATCTGGAAGATGGTCGGGCAGGGTGGGGCGCAATTGGTTGTGGGTGCCCGTTCTGCGTTGTTCTTGCCGTTTCAGGATCTTGGCCTGATCATCGTGGACGAGGAACATGACAGTTCCTACAAGCAGGAGGATGGCGTTCTCTACAACGCGCGGGACATGGCGGTGTTGCGCGCGTCGATCTGTGGCGCACGGGTGGTTCTGGCCTCGGCGACGCCTAGCCTGGAAAGCTGGGCCAATGCCGAGGCGGGCAAGTATGACAAGCTGGTTCTGGCGGACCGCTACGGTGCGGCGGTGATGCCGCGGATTGGTGTCATCGACATGCGGGTCGAATCCCTGCCCTCGGACCGCTGGATATCGCCCAGCCTGCAACGCGCCACGATGGAACGGCTGAACAAGGGTGAGCAGGCGATGCTGTTCATCAACAGGCGCGGCTATGCGCCGATCACCCTGTGCAGGGCTTGTGGACACCAGATAGGGTGTGACCATTGCGATGCGCGTATGGTTGAGCATCGGTTCCTGAAGCGCCTGGTTTGCCACCAATGCGGTGAGAGCAAGCCGATTCCGAACACCTGCCCCGCCTGCGCAGCAGAGGATCGCCTTGCCCCGGTTGGCCCCGGTGTCGAGCGGCTGTCGGAGGAAGCCACCAAGCTGTTCCCCGACGCTCGCATTGCCACGCTGTCGTCCGACATGCACGGCACTGCACGCAGCCTCAAGGAAGAGATCGAAGCGATCGCCGCTGGCGGGGCCGACATTATCATCGGAACGCAATTGGTAGCCAAGGGGCACAACTTTCCGCTGTTGACGTTGGTGGGCGTAATCGATGCTGATCTGGGGCTTCAGGGGTCTGACCTGCGGGCCGCCGAGCGGACCTTTCAATTGATGCGACAGGTTGCCGGGCGCGCGGGACGCGCGGAAAAGCAGGGCATCGCCATGCTACAAAGCTACCAGCCCGAACACCCGGTGATCCGCGCTATCGTGGCCGGTGACGAAGAAGGTTTCTGGCGGGCGGAGGCGGCCGAGCGACAGCAGGCTGGCGTGCCTCCTTATGGCCGCATGGCAGGGATCATCCTGTCGGGGCCGGATATGCAGCAGGTGTTCGACCTGGGCAATCGGCTGGCGCGCAACGACGTTGCATTGCGGCGGATCGGGGCGCAGGTCTTTGGCCCGGCCCCCGCACCGATTGCACGCATTCGAGGGCGCCATCGGGTTCGTTTGCTGGTCAAGGCTGACAAGTCGGCACCGTTGCAGGGTGCGTTGTCTCAATGGGTTGGACAACTCAAGCTGCCTGCGCAGGTGCGGCTTGCCGTGGATATAGACCCGCAGAGCTTTTTCTGACCTGCTTCAGGCGGGGGCCGTCACGGGGCGCTGATCAAGCAGGAAGTCCGTCGCCATCGCCCCGATCCACATGCACAAGAGCGCTAGCCACGCGGTGCCCGCAAATACCGAGGTGCCGGTCACCCCGTTGCCGATCGCGCAGCCGCCTGCAAGCATTCCGCCGAACCCCATAAGGGCGGCCCCGGTAAGGGCGCGCCTCATGTTGGATTCGTCAGCGAAGCCTTGGAACTTGAATTCACGCGCCAGCATGGAGGCGATGAAAGAGCCAAGGAACACACCCGGCACCAACCCGATGTCGAACTCCAGGATGGCGTTGTAATCGAGAAAGAACATCAGCGTATTGGCCGACGGGCCGGTAAAGGTGGCGCTTTCGATCTGGATCGGGTCGAACACGACCTGGCTAAGGGTGAACGTGCTGACCCATCCGACGGCGACGGCAAAGCCGACCCCCGAGGCGAAGACAAGCCGCCCCAGCCCGATGCGGTTGCGGCGCGATACTTCCAGCGCGACCAGCGCCGTGATCACCCCAAGCGCCAAGCCGCCCCACTCGGGCAGGCCCGACCATGCGAGCAAGTCCATGTTGCGCCCACCCTGCGTGATCCACAGCGCGGCCAGCCAGTCGCGTATCGGTGAAAGCCACCCTGACAGGCTCATCTGTGCAAAGACCGCGAACACCAGGCCGGACATGAGCGAACGCAGATTGCCCGTGGCGGCCAGGACCAGAAGTCGCCCCGAACAACCGCGCGCCAGCACCATCCCCACGCCGAACAGTAGCCCGCCAATGATGGCACCCGACCAACTGCCGGTCACGGCCACGATGCGCGCATCTTCCGGCCGCATCCATCCCAGAAGGCTGGCAGCCTGAACCCAGACCATCGCAGTCGAAAACGTCAGAAGCCAAACTGCGACGCTGTCGTTCATCTGACCGCGTGCGAACTCGACCGTGGCCGCGCGCAGGCAAAATCGCGAGCGTTGCGCCGCGATGCCAAAGATCATGCCGGTCAGCAAGCCAAGCAGTGCGGCGGTCGGCGCTTCGCCGATACGTTCAACAAGTAGCAAGATATCCATAGGTGGGGCCCCTTAGGTGTCCGCGACATGCCTTGCCACAATCATATTCAATTTTCATTGATTCAGATCAGATATCTACACATTCACGGCGAAGCGGCGTAAAGCGATCAGATGCGACAGATCCTTCCCTTGGCGCAGGCACGGCAGATGCCGTTTTGGCGACGCCCAACCGCGCTTTTGTTCCTGATGGCCGTGGCAATGCCGGTGGCCTTTGCCACATGGTCGGCGCTGCTCAACAACTTCGTTATCGAAGTGGCCGAGTTTGACGGCTCTGATATCGGTTGGCTGCACACGGTGCGCGAGATTCCCGGTTTCCTGGCTGTAGGGGTGATTGCCATCATCATGGTGATGCGCGAGCAGGTTCTTGGCGTCGTTGCGCTGGCACTGCTGGGGGTGGCCACCGCGATGACGGCCTGGTTTCCATCGCTCGGCGGTATCCTGACAATCACGATGCTCAGTTCGATCGGGTTTCACTACTATGAGACGGTCAACCAGTCGCTGCAATTGCAATGGCTGCCAAAGGATCGTGCGCCGCAGATGCTGGGCTGGCTGTTGGCGGCAGGTTCCGGCGCGACGCTTGTGGCCTACGTGTTGGTCGTGTTGACGTGGCGTGCCTTCGATTTGAACTACAACCTTGTTTACATGGTGTCGGGCGGGTTTACCGCGGTCATGGCGGTGATCGCCTATTTCGCGTACCCGCAGTTCGAGGCACCCAATCCACAGATCAAGCGCATGGTGCTCAGACGCCGTTACTGGCTATACTACGCATTGCAATTCATGTCCGGCGCGCGGCGGCAGATCTTTGTCGTGTTCGCTGGCTTCATGATGGTCGAAAAGTTTGGCTTCGAAGTGCACGAGGTTACCGGCCTGTTTCTGATCAACCTGATTGCCAACATGGTATTCGCCCCTCTGATGGGACGAGCCGTGTTTCGATTTGGAGAGCGAAATGCGCTGATCTTCGAGTATATTGGACTGATCGGCGTGTTTCTGGCCTATGGGGGCGTTTACTATTTCGGTTGGGGCGTTGTTCTGGCGGCAACGCTTTATGTCGTGGATCACATGTTCTTTGCCCTCGCGCTGGCACTCAAGACGTATTTCCAGAAAATAGCCGACCCGGGCGATATCGCGCCTACGGCGGCAGTGGCCTTTACCATCAACCATATCGCAGCGGTTTTCCTGCCTGCGGCCCTGGGGTATCTGTGGCTGGTTTCGCCGGCAGGCGTGTTCGTGCTGGCGGCAGGCATGGCGGCGGTATCGCTTGTGCTGGCGCTGCTGATCCCGCGCCATCCCGTCCCTGGATATGAAACGCGGCTGAGCAATTTGGTGCCTGCCGCGGCAGAGTGAGCGCGCGCCCGACCGGCAGAGCTTGACGCCGCATGCGCGGCGACATAGGCGCAACTGCACAGAAACCGGAGACGCATGATGCCCACATTCACGGCCCTGACCACATTGCCCGGAAAAGACGCGGCCGAAGCACTCGGCGAGGCGGTCGAGGTGCTAACGCCTGAACCAAGTGGCGTTGGCGTGTTCGAGATCGAGGACGATTCAGGTCTGTGGGAGGTCGCCTGCTATTTCAC
>CAZOKA010000088.1:0-8845 GCA_964580265.1 uncultured Rhodobacterales bacterium
CCGCGACAACGGGTTGCAGGAAATCCGCTGGATCGGGACAAAACCGCTCAGCGGGATCGAAATGGCGCGCCTGCCGCACCTCAAGCCGGTGCTTATCAAGCGCGGCGCGCTGGGCAATGGCCTGCCCGAGCGTGACATGATGGTCAGCCCCAATCACCGGGTGCTGATCAACGATGACCGCTCGGTGCTGTTCTTCGAGGAACGCGAGGTGTTGGCCGCGGCCAAGCACCTTGTCGGGTCCGATGGCATTCACGAGGTGGATGTCGTCAGCACCAGCTATATCCACTTCATGTTCGACCATCACGAGGTGGTGCTGTCGAACGGGGCCTGGACAGAAAGCTTCCAACCCGGCGATCTGTCGCTCAAGGGCATCGGCGATGCACAGCGCGACGAGATCCTGGAACTGTTCCCGGACCTCGCCAACGCGGGCGGCATCCGCGACTACCGCGCCGCGCGCCGGTCGCTGAAAAAGCACGAGGCCAAACTGCTGGTCAAGTAACCGGGCAGGGGCCGCGCCGGCCCTTCCGAAACACAAGGCCGCGGGCGTCATGGCCCGCGGCTTTCCCATGTGCGGGACATGCCGCCTGGCAAAAGGTTTCCGCACCCCTTCCGGGCCTTGGCCGGTGATGGCCTGTTGGGGGCGTTGAGGTGGTCGGCCCAGGAGCCGCGCATCGACGGGGCGCTGCGCGGCGGCGCTACGCGCCTTGATCCGCGCATTGGTGCCAAGCCTAAAAGGCAGTTCCAGACCATTCATGACCCACCGGCATGGCTGGCGGTGTGCCCCCCTTACCCCGGGTCGCCGCCTGGCCGCGCCCGCCATGCCGCCCATTGCGCGGGCGTATCCAGGTCAGTGGTGGCGTGCCCCTCAGGCAGCGGCAGAAGCACCAGGCGCGCATCATGCGCCTGCACCACGCCGCGTGCGCCTTCGTCGCCGGTAAGGCACTTCAGCTTGGCGAACAGGTCGCCGGGAAAGATCACCGGATGCCCCGGTGTGCCGTCCTCGTCCACCGCCCGCAGGATCGGGCGGGGCGGTGCGGCCCGCTCGAACGCCTCCAGCGCGGCACGCAGATCGGCCTCGGTCAGCTCGGGCATGTCTGCGGGCAGGATCATCACGCCAATCGCATCCGGCGGCAGGGCGCCAGCCCCGGCCCGGATCGACGCGGCCATGCCTTCGCCCGCATCCGGCACCCAGACCGGGCGTGCGCAGGTGCCGTTCAGCACGCGCGCGCGCGGATGATCCGGGCCGGGCAGGGCGACGACCACATCGCGCCCCGTGGCGCAGGCGCGGCGGATCATCTCCGCCAGCAACGGCCGCCCCGCCACTGTCAGCAACAGCTTGTCAGCCCCGCCCATCCGGCGCGAGGCGCCAGCCGCCAGAATCAGGATCGGTGTCATCGCGACTTGGCCCTTCCCATGCCTCGCCCGGCATGAAACGCCACACGCACGCGCCGATCAAGCCCCGCCGCGCATACGCTGCCCATCGGCATCGAATAGCGGCGTATCCAAACGCCTGGCAGCGCACCTATCGCCCAGGATCTCGATCTCGGCCTGCAAATCCGCCGCGTTCGCGCGCGCCGCCGGGACCAGGCCGAGCGCGATGGATTTGCCCGCATGGTGCGAATACCCGCCCGAGGTGCAAAACCCCTGTACCTCGCCATCTATCCAGATCGGCTCGTACCCGTGCACATCGGCATCCCTGGCCGCCACCTCGAAGGCCACCAACCGCCGCGCCGGGCCTGCCGTGCGCTCGGCCTCGGCGGCGGCACGACCGATGAAATCGGCCTCTTTCTTCCAGGCGATGAACTTGTCCATGCCGGTTTCGCAAGGCGTGTAATCGGGTCCGTATTCGCGCAGCCACGCGCCAAAGAACTTGTCCAGCCGCAGCGACATCATCGCGCGCATCCCGAACGGGCGCATGCCATGCGGCTGCCCCGCCGCCCATAGAACCTGCCACAGCGCGCGCTGCGCCATCGGCTCGCAGTAGATCTCAAAGCCCAGGTCGCCGGTATAGCTGACGCGCTGAACCAGGCAATCCACCATGCCCAGGGTCATCTTGCGCACATCCATGAACGCCATGCCGCTGACGTCGCTACGCGTGCAATCCTGCAAGACCTCGCGTGCCCGCGGCCCGGCAATCTGGAACCCGGTCAGCCGATCGCTTATGTTCTCGACATGCACGCCATCGCTGCCTTGTTGCGCGAACCAGCGCATGTGGTAGGCCTGCGCGCCATAGCTGGCGGTCAACTGAAAGCTTTCCGCATCAAGGCAGGAAATCGTGAAATCCCCCATCAGCCGCCCCTTGGGCGAGAGCATCGGGCTCAGGCTCATCCGCCCCGGCTTGGGGATGCGCCCCGCCATGATCCGATCCAGCCACGCGCGTGCATTGGGCCCGGTGACAAGGTATTTGCCGAAATTATGCGTCTCGTTTATGCCGACGGCCTCGCGCACTACAGCCACCTCGCGCCCGGCGGCCTCATGCGCGTTTGATCGGCGGAATGACGGCGTTTCATACCGCGCCTCGCCCTCGCGCGCGAAATAGTTGACCACCTCCAGCCCGTATTGATGGCCCCATACCGCGCCCATGCCATCGAAAATGTCGTGCATGGGCGTCGTGCGGAACGGCCGTGCGGCGGGCAGTTCCTCGTTCGGGTAGCTGACCGAGAACCGGCGCTGGTAGTTCTCGACCACCTTGGGCCGGGTATAGCCCGGCGTGATCCAGTCGCCGTAGCGCGCCACGTCCATCGCCGTGACGTCGCGCTCGCATTCCCCTGTCGTCATCCACTGCGCCAGCATCAGGCCCACGCCGCCGCCCTGGCTGAACCCCGCCATCACCGCCGCCGCCGACCAGTAGCCGCGCATCCCCGGCACCGGCCCCACCAGCGGGTTGCCATCGGGGGCAAAGGTGAACGGCCCGTGGATCACCGATTTGACGCCGGCCCGCTCCAGCACCGGGAACCGACGATAGGCGAAGGCGATGCTGTCCTCGATCTTGTCCAGGTTGTCGGGCAGCAACTCGTGCCCGAACTCCCACGAGGTGCCATCCACCGCCCAGGCCCGCGCGTCCTGCTCGTAGAACCCGATGCACAATCCGCGCCCTTCCTGCCGCAGGTAGGATTCGCCGCCAGGGTCCATCACGTGCGGATGCTCTGCATCGCGCTCAAAGATCTCGGGCACGTCGTCGGTGACGATGTATTGATGCTCCATCGGGTGCAGCGGCAGGTAAACGCCCGCCATCGCCGCCACCTCGCGCGCCCACAGGCCCGCCGCGTTGACGACATGCTCGCAATGCACGGTGCCCTTGTCCGTCACCACGTCCCATGTGCCATCCGCGCGCTGCGTGGTGGCGCGCACCATGCAATGCGTCTCGATGCTGGCGCCGCCGATCCGCGCGGCGCGGGCATAGGCGTGGGTGGTGCCCGACGGGTCCAGGTGCCCGTCCAGCGGATCGTAAAGCGCGCCGATGATGCCCTCCAGGTTGGTGATCGGCGCCACCTTGGCGATCTCCTCTGGGCCGATCACCTCTGTCTCCAGCCCCATGAACCGGTGCTTGGCCCGCTCCGCCAACAGCATGTCGAACCGCTCGCGCGTGTCGGCCAATGTCACGCCGCCCACATGGTGCAGCCCGCAACTCAGCCCGGTGATCTCTTCCAGCTCCTTGTAGAGCCTGATCGTGTAGCCCTGAAGCGCGGCCATGTTGGTGTCGCCGTTGAGCGTGTGAAACCCGCCCGCCGCGTGCCATGTGCTGCCGCTGGTCAGCTCCGAGCGCTCCAGCAGCATCACATCCGTCCAGCCAAGCTTGGTCAGGTGATACAGCACCGAACACCCGACGACACCGCCCCCGATGACGACAACACGCGCTGTGGTTTTCATGGCTTTCTCCCGATTGCATCACGTCAACCCTTTCGCCCCGGCCCCGGGCTGGCAAGCCCAAAGGCGACATATCCTGTCGCGCGTGGAAAAGTCCGGCAACTTGGCCATGCGCGACGCACCATGTCGCACACGGACTATTCACAGCCCGCGCATTGCCTCCACTCTGGTGCGTGAAGCCATCACAGGGAGCCGCGCCCATGAAAACCCATGCACAGGCCGTCGTGATCGGGGGCGGCGTCATCGGCTGCTCGATCCTCTATCACCTGGCGCGCGCGGGCTGGTCCGACGTGGTTCTGCTGGAGCGCGACGAGCTGACCAGCGGCAGCACCTGGCACGCCGCCGCCAACATCCACGGCTTGCACGACAGCACCAACATCAGCCGCATACAGCACTATACCATGACCCTCTACCGCGAGCTGGAGGCCGAAACCGGCCAGGGCTGCGGCGTGTTCCAACCCGGTAGCCTCTACCTCGCCCAGACCGCGCCCCGCGAACACCAGTTGCGCCTTCAGGCAGCCAAGGCGCGGCTCTACAACATGAATTTCCACGAGATCACCCGCGATGAGGCCGAACGCCTGCACCCGCTGGTGGATTTCGACGGCATCCGCTGCATCATGTATGAACCCGATGGCGGCAACGTGGACCCCTCGGGCGTGACCAACGCCTATGCCATCGGCGCGCGCGCCCGCGGCGCCGAAATCCACCGTTTCACCCCCGTCACCGCCACCGATCAACAGCCCGACGGAACATGGATCGTGCGCACCCCGCGGGGCGATATCCGCACGCCCTGGGTCGTCAATGCCGCCGGCCTTTGGGCGCGCGAGGTGGCGGCGATGGCCGGTATCCACTTGCCGTTGCAACCCACCGAACACCAGTATTTCGTTACTGAGACCATGGCCGAGGTGGCCGCGCAGGGCCGCCGCTTGCCCTCGGTCGCCGACCGCGACGGCGAATACTACCTGCGCCAAGAGGGGCAGGGCCTGCTGGTAGGCGCGTATGAGCGCGACATGCGCCTGTGGGCCGAGGATGGCACGCCCCCCGGTTTCGCGCACGAGCTGTTCGCCGACGATCTTGACCGGATCGAGGACAACATGATGCGCGCCATGGCGCGCGTGCCCGCGCTGGCGGGCGCCGGCGTCAAGCGGGTCATCAACGGCCCGATGATCTGGTCGCCCGATGCCAACGTCCTGTTCGGCCCGGTGCCGGAACGCGCGGGATATTTCGCCTGTTGCGGCATCATCCCCGGATTCTCGCAATCGGGGGGCATGGGCCTTTTGGCCGCCGACTGGATCACCACCGGCGAGACGCGCCATGATATGTTCGCCTGGGACGTGGCCCGCTTTGGCGATTGGGCCGATCCCGCCTTTACCCGCGCGCGGGTGCGCGATCAATACGCGCACCGCTTCGCCATCCACTACCCGAACGAGGAACGCGCCGCAGGTCGCCCCGCACGCACCCGCCCGGCCTACACGATGCAGCGCGACATGGGCGCCGTCATGGGCCTCAACGCCGGGTGGGAACACCCGTTATGGTTCGCCGGCACGCCCGGCACGCTTGATACCAACGGCTTCACCCGCCAGAACTGGTTCGCACCCGTCGGCGAAGAGGTGCGCATGACGCGCCGCGCGGCGGGCATCATCGACATTTCCAACTTCGCCAAGACCCGAGTTTCGGGGCCGGGGGCCGAAGCATGGCTGAACGCCCTGTTCGCCAACCGCATGCCGCGCGAGGTGGGCCGCTCCTGCCTGACGCCGCTGATCTCGGTGCGTGGCGGCATCGCGGGCGACTTCACCGTAACCCGCCTTGGCGCGGAAGAGTTCTGGGTCATCGGCTCGGGCATGGCCGAACGGTATCACCAGCGGTATTTCAACGCCGTGCCGCGCGGCGACGATGTCGATGTCACCTCGCTTACTGGCGCGGTTTGCGGGGTCAACGTGGCCGGCCCCCGATCGCGCGAATTGCTGCAAGGCCTGACTGACACTTCGCTCGCCACGGCGGATTTTCCCTTCATGCGCTCGCGCCGGATCACGCTTGCCG
This sequence comes from uncultured Rhodobacterales bacterium, assembly GCA_964580265.1. Classification (GTDB taxonomy): domain Bacteria; phylum Pseudomonadota; class Alphaproteobacteria; order Rhodobacterales; family Rhodobacteraceae; genus Sediminimonas. The sequence goes on from CAZOKA010000088.1 coordinate 5,908, forward strand.
GGGTCGATTGCGTGGCGCTGCGCGTCTCCTTCACCGGCGATCTGGGGTGGGAGTTGCATTGCGCCGCCGCCGATCAGCCGCGCCTTTACGCCGCGCTTCTGGCGGCGGGGCAGGTGCATGGCGCGGGGCCGGTTGGGTCTCGCGCATTGATGGCAATGCGCATCGAAAAGGGGTATGGCTCATGGTCGCGTGAATACTCCCCCGAATATTTCCCGCACGAGGTCGGGCTGGACCGGCTGTGCCGGATGGACAAGGATTTCCTCAACAAGGCTGCCGCGCAATCGGCGATGGAATGTGCGGCACGTGAGCATCTGGTTTTACTGGCCATCGATGAAGAAGCGGTTAACGCGTCGAACGCCGACGCCTCGGGCGGCGAGCCGATCTTTCGCGATGGCGTCGGCATCGGCCGGGTCACCTCGGGCGGATATGGCTACAGCGTCGGGCAGTCCCTGGCGCTCGGGTTCGTCCGGGGCGCCGCGCCGGGCGACCGGGTCGATGTGATGATCCTGGGTCGGCCGCACCCGGCGGTGATCCTCGATGCGCCGCCCTTCGATCCCGCCGGGGCGCGGCTGCGCACCTGAAAGTTGTACGAATCTGACATTTCAGACCGCGAAATGTACGTTCTGGGTATTTGTTACCCCTCAGGACGGTCGATCGAGCGGTCTGACCTTCAGCTTGCTGATCCGGTTCCCGTCGCGCTCGACCACCTCGAAGCGGAAGCCGTGAAAGCTGAACACCTGCCCCATCGTCGGGATCATCTGCGCCTCGTGAATGACCAGCCCCGCCACGGTGTTCGCCTCCTCGTCCGGCAGCGACCAGTCAGTTGCGCGATTGAGGTCGCGTATCGTCATGTCGCCATCCACAAGGAATTGATTATCCTTGCTTTTCTGGATCGGATGATCGGTGGCGGGGTCGAACTCATCGGTGATTTCTCCGACGATCTCCTCCAGGATATCCTCCAGCGTGATGAGTCCCTCCAAGCTGCCGTACTCATCCACAACCAGCGCGAAATGTGTTCTGCGGCGCAGGAACTGGCGCATCTGATCGTCCAGTGTCGTGGTGTCCGGAACAAAGTAGGGCGGCATCGCAACGTCGAGAATATCAAACGTTTTCAACGTGGTAGGCGATCCATCCGGCCCGTATGCCAGCTTGTGCATCGCCCTCAGCAGGTCTTTGGCATGCACCACGCCCAGGATGTTGTCCGGATCATCCCGATAGACCGGCAACCGCGTATGGCTGCTCTGCAGGCATTGCTCCAACAGGGTTTCGGGATCACTTGCCGCATCGAGCATCTCGATCTGGCTGCGGTGCAGCATGATCTCCTCAACCGCCCGCTCCCCCAGGTCCAGCGCCCCAAGGATGCGGTCGCGATCCTCCTTCTCGACCACCCCTTCGGAATGGCCCAGGTAAAGCGCACCGGCAATTTCTTCCCTGACAGCAAGGATATGACTGTCGGGGTCGGTCTTTACCCCAAACAACCGTAGCAGCCCACGCACCAGCCACCGCACCGCTGCCACCATCGGCGCGAACACCCGGATCACGACCCCTATGAACGGCGACACCCGCGCCGCTGCTGATTCCGCATTGGTGATGGCGTAGGTCTTCGGCAGAACCTCGGCAAAAATCAGGACCAGCAGCGTCATCACCAGCGTCGCCAGTGCCACGCCGGATTCGCCGAATAGCCTTGTAAACAGGGCTGTCGCCATCGAGGCGGCCAGGATATTCACCAGGTTGTTGCCCAGCAGGACAGAGCCGATCAAACGCTCGTTGTCCTCGGTGATGATCAACGCCTTCCGTGCGCCCGTTGAGCCCTTGTCGGCCTGCGCCCGCAACTTGCCGCGCGACGCGGCGGTCAATGCCGTTTCCGATCCAGAGAACAAGCCGGACAGAAACAACAGGAACAGTATCGTTAACGTTGTAATCCAGAAGGCCGCATCAAACATGCTTGAGGTATCGTCCATTGGGGTTGTGTCCTTCTCGCCTGCATGCGGTTATGAGCGTGGAAGACCCGTCAATCAAGGGATTGTCATGATGCGGACCATTGATTTGGGCATTCTCGATGGCGCGGTTCTGCTGTTTGGCGGCGTACATTCCAACCTGCACGCGCTGCGCGCGCTCTTTCAAAAGGCGAATGATCTGGGCATTCCGCCACAGCGAATGGTGTGCACGGGCGACGTCGTGGCCTATTGCGCCCAGCCCGCCGAATGCGTGGACATGATCCGGCGTAGCGGCATTCACATTGTCGCCGGCAATTGCGAGCGGCAATTGGCCGAGGGCGCCATGACCTGCGGTTGCGGCTTTGAGGCGGGGAGTACGTGTGACCGGCTCTCGGCAGGGTGGTTTGCGCATGCCGATGCCCATATCGGCCTATCCGACAGGAAATGGATGGCCGGATTGCCCGACATGATCCGGTTTTCTCATTCTGGCCGCGACCATGCCGTGATCCATGGCGGGGCGACGGATATCAGCCGCTTTATCTGGCCGGTCAGCCCGGACATTACTTTTGCCGAAGAAGCCGCTGAAATTGAACGGTATTGCGGTCCTGTCGATGCGGTCGTGGCCGGGCATTGCGGGATCGCGTTCATGCGCCCGGGTTTGCCCGATTGGATAAACCCCGGCGCAATCGGATTGCCGCCGCATGATGGCGGATCGCAAACACGTTTTGCCGTTTTGACAGGGCAGGGTTGCCGTATCGAGCGCTTGAACTACGATGCGCAAGGTGCCGCACGGCAGATGCAAAAGGCCGGTCTGGTGCAGGGATATGATCGCACGCTTCTGAGCGGTTTCTGGCCATCCGAGGAAGTTCTGCCTCCTCAATTACGTGGCGGCGTCTTGGCCAGCGGGTGATTATCCAGCACCAACTGCCTGAGCCGCTCCTCCAGTACATGGGTGTAAATCTCGGTCGTCGCGATGTCCGCGTGACCCAGCAATGTCTGGA
>CAZOKA010000089.1:0-8816 GCA_964580265.1 uncultured Rhodobacterales bacterium
TATCCTGCCCGTCGTCGATCGGGTTCACCGGGAAATAGCCGCCCTTGACGCCGGGGCGGTGGCCCATGTTGCCCATCTCGTACTCGGTGTCGGTGTTCCATGATCCGTCAAGCGCATCGACTTCGTAGGAAACCTTGTTGATCGAGTTGGAGAACCGCACGTCGTCAAACAGGAAAAATTCAGCCTCTGGACCCATGAAGGCGGTGTCGCCGATCCCTGTCGATTTGAGGTATGCCTCCGCCTTTTCAGCCGTGCCACGGGGATCGCGTTCGTAGGGTTCGCCGGTGTCGGGCTCGACCACCGTGCAGTGCACGCAGATCGTTTTCTCTGCGTAGAACGGATCGATGTAAGCGCTGTTGGTGTCGGGCATAAGTTTCATGTCCGAGGCTTCGATGGATTTCCAGCCGGCGATGGAAGATCCGTCGAACATGAAGCCCTCTTCGAGGAAGTCCTCGTCAACTTCGTCGGCAATTACGGTGACGTGCTGCAGCTTGCCGCGCGGGTCGGTGAAGCGAACATCGACGTATTCGACATCCTCGTCACGGATCGTGGCCAGAAACGTTTCGGTGCTCATGTGTTATGGTCCCTTGCTATTGTGGGGGTCAATCTTGCTTGCTTGATCACAGCGCGTCCGAGCCGGACTCGCCGGTGCGGATACGAATTGCTTGCTCGACGGGGCTGACGAAGATCTTGCCGTCGCCGATCTTGTCGGTTTTCGCGGCGTCCACGATGGCTTCGATTGCGGCATCGACCTGATCGTCGTCCATTACCACCTCGATTTTTACCTTGGGCAAGAAATCAACAACGTACTCAGCGCCCCGGTAAAGCTCGGTATGGCCTTTCTGACGACCGAAGCCTTTGACCTCAATCACGCTCAGGCCCTGAACTCCGGCGTCCTGGAGGGCCTCTTTCACCTCGTCGAGCTTGAACGGTTTGATGATCGCTTCGATCTTTTTCATGGTCACGGGCCTCCTTGCCGTATTGCTGCCCCCACAGATCACTTTCAAAACACGGTCACAATTCGCTAGGGTTTCATGAGACTTGGCAATGGGCGGGATTTGGCAAGTATGCCTAAAAATTAGGCGATATGCGGAATATATGGGCGAAAATGAATCGGGAGCCGGAAAATGGGTGAACTGCTAACCGCCACTCAAATGCGGGCTATCGAGCAGGCCGCTATCGAGTCAGGTGAGGTAACCGGGCTGGAGCTGATGGAGCGCGCCGGGCGCGGCGTGGTCGAAGCGGTGTTCGAGGAATGGCCGGATCTGGCGAGGGCCCCGCACCACGCCGTGGTCTTGTGCGGGCCGGGCAACAACGGCGGCGACGGATTTGTCGTGGCGCGGTTGTTGAAGCAATGGGGCTGGCAGGTCGAGGCGTTCCTCTACGGTGACCCTGCCAAGCTGCCCCCCGATGCGAAGACGAATTATGCGTGTTGGCGAAAGTTGGGGGAGGTCGATACCCTGGAGAATGCTCCGCGGTTTTCGCACGAGGCCGACCTGTTCATCGACGCCATGTTTGGCACAGGCTTGCGGCGCCCGTTGGAGGGGGCGGCACTTGCGTGGGCCGCTGATCGCGTGTCGGATCCGGAATGCCAGGCAAAAACGGTTGCCGTGGACATGCCATCGGGGCTGTGTAGCGACAGTGGCCGAGAACTTTCCAAGGGTACCGAAACCGTTCTGGCGGGATTGACGGTGTCGTTCCATGCACCGAAGCTGGGTCATTACCTTGGCTGGGGACCATTCAAATGCGGCCGCACCGTGGTGGCTGATATCGGATTGGACGCGGCAACGGACGGGGGCAATGCAAGGCTCGTCTTGTCACCGGCTACTGGCCGGTTGGGAAAGGCAGACCTTGCTCACAAATACGACCACGGCCACGCCATGATCCTATCTGGTGGTGCGGGTAAGACCGGCGCGGCGCGGCTGGCGGCGCGCGGGGCACTGCGCATCGGCGCGGGGCTGGTGACGCTGGGTGTGCCCGGGGCGGCGCAGATGGAGGCGGCGTGCCAGATCACCACGTTGATGCTCAAACGGGTCGAGGACGCGGCCGGGCTGGTTGAGGCGTTGGACGATGCGCGCATCAACGCGCTGTGCCTGGGGCCGGGGATGGGCGTCGCGCGGGCGCGAGAGTTGGCGCCGGCGGCGTTGAACGCGAACAGGTCGGTGGTTATGGATGCCGATGCGTTGACCGCGTTTGCGGATGATCCCGATGCGCTGTTTGCCTTGCTGCATGACAAATGCGTACTCACGCCCCACGCCGGGGAATTTGCGCGGCTGTTCCCGGATATCGTCAGCAACCTGAATGCCGAACCCGTCAAAGGCCCGGCATTTTCAAAGGTGGACGCGGCGCGGGAGGCGGCGAAACGGGCGGGCTGCGTGGTGCTGTTCAAGGGGGCGGATACAGTGATCGCGGCTCCGGACGGGCGCTGTAGCGTCAATTCCGCCCATTACGACCGCGCCGCGCCATGGCTGGCCACGGCCGGGGCGGGCGATGTGCTGGCGGGGTATATCGCCGGGCTGTTGGCGCGCGGATTTGCCCCGATGCAAGCGGCAGAAATCGCCGCGTGGCTGCACGTGGAATGTGCACGCCGCTTCGGTCCCGGCCTGATTGCCGAGGATCTACCGGAAGAACTACCTTCGGTGTTGCGCGAGTTGGAACTGGCCTGACGCAGCTATGCTGCATATGCGGCTTCGGGTGTCCATGCCAGTGTGGCCAGTTCAAGACCACTTGCATAGATGACGTGCGGTGCGTCCATGATAAGCTGATGCAGCACCAATTCGCCCCAAGGAAGCATCCGAATAAATTCACCATCCAACAAGGATCGCGCAGGGATCATGGCTTGCCTTTGCCCGGTGAGCGCCATTGCGCGCCAATCACGGACCAACAGGCGCTGTGCTGCGGGCACGATCAGATCGCGATCCGGGCGCCTGTCGCCCAATGTACCTGCGGCGATCCGCACGGGCTGCCCGCGCACGCGGTGCGCCATCACATCGCGCAATGGGACGGCGCCTGCATCCCGGGTGATGATGCGATCCCCCGGATATAGGAACTCGACGGGCAACTCCCCCTCAAGCGTCAGAACTGATGTGCCAGCCAACAGGCCGGCCTCCTGCATTGGGGCGCGCGTTGCGGATATCTGCCCGCCTTGGCGCCCGACCGTTTTCGGTTTCATGGGCGTATGCTCGATCTTTGCCTCGTTTATTGGCCCGAGGATAGGCCAGATCGTGCATTCTGTCGCCGTTTTTTTCGTACCCGCCCCCCAAATTTCGAGGCCTCATTTTCCTCTCGCATCCTTTGCGCTGGTTTGCTAGATACCCGGCAACTGTAGGCGGCCGATAGTGTTTGGCCGCCTGCTTGGCTTTTTGCGGGTGTGGCGGAATTGGTAGACGCACCAGATTTAGGTTCTGGCGCCGCAAGGCGTGGGGGTTCAAGTCCCTTCACCCGCACCACGTACATGACAAAAGGACGACGGAAAATGAAGGTCACCGAAACCCAGAACGAAGGCCTCAAGCGCGCGTATGAGATTACCGTGACCGCAGAAGAGCTGGACACCAAGGTCAATGAGAAACTGGCCGAAGCACAGCCCGAAGTCGAAATGAAAGGCTTTCGCAAGGGCAAGGTGCCCATGGCGCTGTTGAAAAAGCAATTTGGCCAACGCCTGCTTGGCGAGGCCATGCAGGAAACAGTTGACGGCGCCATGAGCCAGCATTTCGAGGACAGCGGCGACCGCCCGGCGATGCAGCCGCAGGTCACTATGGTGGACGGCGACGATTGGAAAGAAGGCGACGACGTAAAGGTCTCCATGTCCTACGAAGCCTTGCCAGATATTCCTGAGGTGGACTATAGCGCCATCAAGCTGGAGCGCATGGTGGTCGAACCTGACGAGCCTGCCGTGGACGAAGCATTGGCAAACTTGGCCGAGAATGCACAGGATTTCGAAGATCGCAAGAAGGGCTCGAAAGCCAAGGATGGCGACCAGGTCGTGATTGATTTCGTGGGCAAGGTTGATGGCGAGGCGTTCGAAGGTGGCTCGGCAGAGGACTATCCGCTGACCCTGGGGGCGGGCAGCTTCATTCCTGGGTTTGAAGAACAGCTTGTTGGCGTGAAGGCTGGCGAGGAAAAAACCGTGACCGTAACCTTCCCCGAGGAATATGGCGCCGAGCATCTGGCCGGCAAAGAGGCCGCGTTCGATTGTACGATCAAGGCAGTCAAGGCGCCCAAGGCGGCCGTGATCGATGATGAATTGGCCAAGAAGTACGGTGCTGAGGATCTGGAGGCGCTTAAAACACAGATCCGTGAACGTCTGGAAGCAGAGTATGCAGGCGCGGCACGCGCCGTCATGAAACGCGACCTGCTAGACAAGCTTGATGAGATGGTGAAATTCGATCTGCCGCCAAGCTTGCTGGAGTCCGAGGCCAAGCAGATCGCACATCAGCTATGGCACGAGGAAAACCCCGATGTGGAAGGCCATGACCACGCCGAGGTGGAGCCCACCGAGGAACATACCAAACTGGCCGAACGCCGTGTTCGCCTGGGCCTGCTCCTGGCAGAGCTTGGCCGAAAGGCGGAGGTTGAGGTCTCCGATGCCGAGATGACGCAGGCCATCATGAACCAGGCGCGTCAGTATCCCGGTCAGGAGCGTGAATTCTTTGAATTCGTTCAGCAAAATCAGCAGATGCAACAGCAATTGCGCGCCCCGATTTTCGAGGACAAGGTTGTTGATCACATCGCCGAGCAAGCGGAAGTGAGCGAAAAGAAAGTCATCAAGGACGATCTTCAGAAAGCAGTTGAAGCGCTCGACGACGAGTGACGCAACGTCCCGCGCGGGACAGATGTGGGAAATCGAAAGGGTCGCCCAATGGGCGGCCCTTTCTTAACTTTCGCACGATTTCCATTCATTAGTGGCCGCGAGCGTGGTGCGTTCATTGTGGTAATCAATCTGTATGAGCTGTCAATTGCCACACCCGGAGATGAACCATAAGGCTATTGCGAAGGAGGGGGCGATTGGCCGGATGTCCACGCAGGATGCTGGACAGGAGCTTGGCTTCTTAACTCTGCGTGAACATTGAAAAGCCGCGCGAAGCAGTGCCCCGCGCGGCTTTGATATTTTAGCTGATCGTAGCGCAGTCGCCACGGCCGAGCAAGATGCTCAGGATGCGGTGTCTTCGCCGCTTTCCTCGTCGCTCGAGCCTTCGACTACCTCGGCAAGTTCCTCGTCTTCGGAGGTTGCCGCGCCGATGTCTTCGAACAGTTCGGCGATCTCAAAGTCAGCAGCGGCCTCGTCTTCGGCGGCCTGCTCCTGAATGGTCTTGCCGGAAGCCTGCAGTTCGGCCTCTTCAGGCGAACGGGCAACATTGAGTGTGATCGTCACCATCACTTCGGGGTGCAGGTGCACCTCAACCTCGTGCAGGCCCAGTTCCTTGATCGGCTGGCGAATAATCACCTGTTTGCGATCAATCGTGAAGCCCTCTTCGGTGGCGATGTTGGCCGCGTCGCGGGTGCTGACCGACCCGTAGAGGTTGCCGCCGTCAGATGCCTGGCGAATCACGATGAACTGCTTGCCGCCCAGCTTCTCGCCAAGGGCTTCGGCCTCTTTGCGGGTCTCGAGGTTCTGCGCTTCAAGCTGCGCCTTGCGCTCTTGGAAATCGGCGATATTGGTCTCGGAGGCGCTCAGCGCCTTGCCCTGACGCAGCAGGTAATTGCGGGCGTAGCCGGGCTTGACGTCGACGACGTCGCCCATCTGGCCCAGCTTGGCCACTCGTTCCAGAAGGATAACTTGCATGTCGCGAACTCCTTACTTCACGGCGTAGGGCAGCAGGGCGAGGAAGCGGGCGCGCTTGATGGCGCGGGCCAGTTCACGCTGCTTCTTTGCCGAAACGGCGGTGATGCGGGAGGGCACGATCTTGCCGCGCTCGGAAATGTAGCGCTGCAGCAGCTTCGTGTCCTTGTAGTCAATCGTGGGTGCGTTGTCGCCCGAGAAGGGGCAAACCTTGCGGCGGCGAAAAAACGGTTTGGTGGCCATGATTTAGCGTCCTTTCCTGAAGCGATCTATCAGCGACGTTCGCGGCGTTCACCGCGTTCTTCGCGTTTTTGCATCTGGACCGAAGGCCCTTCCTGATGTTCATCCACCTTGATGGTGAGGACGCGCATCACATCGTCATGCAGGCGCATCAGGCGCTCCATTTCATGCACCGCCGCCGCGGGGGCGTCAGAGCGCAAAAAGGCATAGTGGCCCTTGCGGTTCTTGTTGATCTTGTAGGCCATCGTCTTGACGCCCCAGTATTCGCTTTCGACGACCTTGCCGCCGTTATCCGCAAGTACGGTGGTGAAATGTTCAATCAGGCCTTCGGCTTGTGTGTTGGACAAGTCCTGGCGCGAGATGAATACATGCTCATAAAGCGGCATGTGCACTCCTGTTCTGTTTTCAGGCGCATTTCATAGGAGGGTCATTGCCTTCCGCGACCCATCCACGAGAGACTGCGCGGTTCATCGATACCTGCGGAAGGAAGCGGCTCAATACGATGGAATGCGTCATGACGCAAGCCCGCGTTGCCAAGAGACTGGCATGCTGTGCTGATTTGGTGATCGGGTGTTCACTCACCCACACGAACTGTTGACTTCTGTGGAATTGCGCAGGTCGTGCCAGAACACGATTATCCGGGCGTGATCATGAATTCAAATCTCAGGAGTACTAAAAATGAAATATGGCTTGACCACGACATTGGCTGCCGCAGCGCTGAGCGTATCAGCAGCCCATGCCGAGCCCGAGAAATACCTGCTGGACGCCAGCCACAGCCAGATCGTGTTCTCCTACAATCACCTTGGCTTTTCCACGACGACCGGGATGTTTTCGGGGTTTGAGGGGGAAATCCTGTTCGACCAAGAAACGCCAGCCAATTCGTCGGTCAACGTTTCAATGCCGGTCATGTCGATGATCACCGGTTGGGAAAAGCGATTCCAGCATTTCATGTCAGACGATTTCTTTGGCGCCTCGGAGGGTGACATGGTGTCGTTCGCATCGACCGGCATCGAAGTGACTGGAGAGGATACAGCCCTGATCACCGGCGAGCTGACGCTTAATGGCGTTACCAAATCGGTCGTCCTGGATGCGCAGCTCAACCAGGCGGGGGAGCATCCGATGGCTGGCAAACCCTGGGCGGGTTTCGACGCAACCACCACCTTGGCGCGTAGTGACTACGGACTTGAGAAATTCGCCCCTTACATCAGTGACGAAGTTCAGGTCGAGATCTCGATCGAGGCCATGAAAGCCGAGTAATCAGGTTCTCCAATCGACATGGTGAAAGGCCGCGTAGGAAAGCTGCGCGGCCTTTTTCCGGGCTGGAGGTAGATGTAGAGACCGTTCTACCGCACTACCCGAGACGCTGTCAGGGAAACATCCACAGTCACATTGAAAGCTAGCGTGTCCTCGTCCTGCACGCCTTCCCCGATACCGTAGTTTCGCCTGTCCAGGGTGATGCTCCCCGACATGGTGGCGCGGTCGCCCTCGATCTCCAGACTAAATGGCATTGTGACGGGCATGCTTTGTCCCTTGAGTGTCAATTTTCCGTCAGCCACGAAGTCGTTCGCGCCATTGGAGCGCAGGATATCGGCCGTGAAGGTGGCCTTCGGGAACTCCTCGGCGGCGAAGAAATCCGCGCCCATGGCCTGATCTGTCACCGATCCCAGCGTCAGAGACGGGATTGCGATGTTCACCTCGACGTCACCGTTGCGCACCTGTTCGGGATTATCGATGAAGGCGATATCCGCTTGCCACTGACCAAACTCGCCGGTCACGGTGTTGCCCATCTGAGTAATCGAAATCGCCAGTGATCCATCCTCTACCTGCCAATTGCCGGCGGCGGGGACGCTAATGGTTTGGGCAGTCCTGCCGCCGCTGTCAGTGCTGCTCAGCGTCGGTGCGATGCCTGCTGCCAATACCCCAACCCATATCGCGCAGGCAGCCATCACCGGAAGGCCATGCCCAGGCTGTGCCGGGCTGGGTGTGGTATCGGTCTGACCGGGAAGTATCCTGCGCAGCGTGGCGTCGCGATCGATCAGGTGGTGTTTCAGTGCCCCGGCAATGTGTAGTGCAATGGCAATTATCAGCACCCGCGAGGCCAGGTAGTGGACCCACCCGGCGGTGCTCGCGATGGTGGCGTCCTGTGGTACGAATGGCAACGTTTGGCCGAAGGGCCACCAGATTGGTGCGAAACCGGTTTCGGCAGCGTGGGTGATCCACCCGGCCAAGGGGGTTATCAGCATGGCGCCATAAAGAAGCCAGTGTATGGTTTCCGCCAACACCGCCTCAGCCCGGTGCGCGCCGTTGATCAGGTTTGGCTTCGGTTGGCCGATCGCCCACAGGATGCGCAGGGCAGCAGTCAGGAACGCGGCGATTCCTATTGTCTTGTGCAGTGAAAAGACCAACACCGCGCGATCGATCAGCACCTGATCGGCCCCGGCATCGTTCTGGCGGATGTCATGGGCCATGTCGGCCCCAACCAGGCCCAGGGGTATGGCCGACAGAATCAGCAGCGCCGTAAGCCAGTGAAAGGCTTTTGAAACTGCGCCATAAGTGGTTGATGTACTCGATAGCGGCATTGAACGCTCCTTGTGACTCGTCGCGTTTGAACCTACGCGGCCGCCACCCTTCGCGCCAAGACGAGTGCGCGCACAATCGCGGTGCGCAGATGCGTGGTTTGCGTTGCGTGGCGACCGCTGGCGCGGTAACTGGGATCAAGGAAAACTGGAGGATTACATGAGCCGCGCATTCGTATTTCCAGGGCAGGGGGCACAGACCATTGGCATGGGGCGCGACC
>CAZOKA010000090.1:0-8802 GCA_964580265.1 uncultured Rhodobacterales bacterium
CCGAACGCCCAGAACAGGTTCTGCCGGATGTTGCGCATGGTGTGGCGCGAGACGTGAAACGCATTGACCACGCCGCGCAGATCGCCCGACATCAGCACCACGTCGGCGGATTCGATTGCCACATCGGTGCCGGTGCCGATGGCGATGCCGACATCGGCCCGCGCCAGCGCGGGGGCGTCGTTGATGCCGTCGCCGACAAAGGCAACGCGGCGGGTTCCGCCCTGCGCGAGATCGTCCAGCGCCGACACCTTGCCATCGGGCAGCACCCCCGCGATGACGTGGTCGATGCCGATCTCGGCGGCGATGGCGCGAGCGGTCTCAGACTTGTCGCCGGTGATCATCGCCACTGACAGCCCCAGATCGTGCAGCGCCGCAATCGCGGCTGCGCTGGCGGGTTTGAGCGGGTCGGCCACCGCGAGCAGCGCCGCCGCCTGTCCGTCGATGGCGGCGAAAAGCGCGGTGCGGCCCTGTTCGGCCAGCGCCTTTTCGCGATCTTGAAGCGCCGAGATGTCTATGCCCTCGCGTGTCATAAGGCGGTCGGCGCCGACAAGGACATCGCGCCCGTCCACGCGGGCGCGTGCGCCGTAGCCCGTGATCGAGGTGAAATCAGTCACTTCGGGGCGCGGGCCGGTGGCATCGTCGGCCTCGGCGGCGCGGGTGATGGCCTGCGCGATGGGGTGCTCGGACTGCGCCTCGAGCGCGGCGATGAGCGACAGGACGCGGGCACGCTCAAGGCGGCTGTTTTCGGGCAGTATCATGTCGGTAAGTTCGGGACGGCCGCGCGTCAGCGTGCCGGTCTTGTCGAGCGCGACCACATCGACCGAGCCAAGCCCCTGCAGCGCGTCGCCCTTGCGAAACAGCACGCCCATTTCGGCGGCCCGGCCCGTGCCGACCATGATCGAGGTGGGCGTGGCCAGCCCCATGGCGCAAGGGCAGGCGATGATCAGCACCGACACGCCCGCCACCAACGCCATGGTGAGCGCCGGCGACGGCCCGACCAGCAGCCACAGCAGGACAGTCAGCACGGCAACCGACATGACGGCGGGCACGAACCACAGCGTGACACGGTCCACCAGCCCCTGGATGGGCAGCTTGGCGCCCTGGGCCTGTTCGACCATGCGGATGATCTGCGACAGGGTGGTATCGGCGCCGACGCGCGTGGCGCGGAAGCGCAGGCTGCCGGCGCCGTTGACGGTGCCGCCGGTGACCGGATCGCCGGGGGATTTGAGGACCGGAACCGGCTCGCCGGTGATCATGCTTTCGTCCACATGGGCGCTGCCTTCGGTCACTTCGCCATCGGTCGCGATCCGCTCTCCTGGGCGGACCAGCAGCAGATCGCCGGTCTGGATCTCGTCGATGGGCACCTCGTGGGGGGTGTCGTCGCGCAGGACGGTGGCGGTGCGCGGCGCCAGGCCAACAAGCGCGCGGATGGCGGCGCCGGTGCGGCCCTTGGCGCGCGCCTCAAGCGCGCGGCCCAGCAGGATCAGCACGACGATCACGGCGGCGGCCTCGAAATACACGGCGCGGGATTGTTCGGGCAGCAGCGCGGGCGCGAAGGTGGCGGTGACGGAATAGAGGTAGGCCGCCGAGGTACCGATCGCGACAAGGCTGTTCATGTCGGGCGCGCCGCGCAACAGCGCCGGAAAGCCCTTGGTGTAGAACATCCGTCCCGGCCCGATCAGCACCAGCGTGGTCAGCACGAACTGGATGATCCAACTGGCCTGGTGGCCGATGGTGTTGCCGATCAGCTCATGCATGCCGGGGATCATGTGAGCGCCCATTTCCAGCGCGAACACCGGCAGGGCCAGCACGGCGGCCAGCGCCATGTGGCGGGCCATCTCGCGCGCCTCGGTTTGCTTGCGGTCGCTGGTGTCTTGCGCGGCGGCAGTGTCTTCGGCGGCTTCGGCGGGATAGCCCGCGTCGGTGGCGGCGCGGATCAGGTCGGCCACGGTCACTGCGCCCTCGACGTAGTCCACGGTCGCGGTTTCCGAGGCAAGGTTGACATTGACCGAGAGCACGCCGGGCACCGCCGCAAGCGCGCGGTCCACCCGCCCCACGCAGGAGGCGCAGGACATGGAGGCAACCGTCAGCCGCGTGCGCGCGCGCCGTGCCGGGTAGCCCGCCGCGTCGAGCGCATCGGCGACGGTGGCGGCATCGGCGGGGGCGGTCAGGGTCAGTTGCACGGTTTCCGAGGCAAGGTTGACCGAGACGTCGCTGACGCCGTCGATAGCCTCAAGGGCGCGATCCACGCGGCCCACGCAGGAGGCGCAGGACATCCCTTCGACCGAGAGGCGGAGTTGTGTCGTGTCAGGCATGGGTATTCCCCGCTATTACTACGTGGCGGCGCAGCCCAGATGGGACGGCCGATGTTTGAAGGAAAGGTGGGGCCTCCCCTAACTGGAAGGTCAAGGGGTATTCGTGATTTTTCTGCCAATATGTCGCGAAGGGAGGGATTGCGTTTGGATGCGAATATGTTAGTGAGTGTTCACTTACAACGTTGAGCCGCCATGTCACGCACACGCACACGCAAACCCACCGAGATCCGCCGCGCCGAGATTACCGGCGCGGTTCTGGAACTGCTGAACACGCGATCGCCCGATGGCCTGAGCACGGCAGCGATCGCGGCGCATGTCGGGGTCAGCCATTCGGCGCTGTTTCGGCATTTCGCCACCAAGGATGCGCTGTGGGCCGGGGTGATGGACGAGATCGAAGCGCGCGCACGCGCGGCATGGGACCAAGCCGAGGCGCAGGGCGGACCGCCCGAGGCGCGATTGCGCGCGCTGTTGCAAGCGCAGGCGGGCCTGATCGCGCGGACCCCGGCGATACCGAACCTGATTTTCAGCCCCGGACACATGGCCGCCGAGACGGTGACGCGGCCCATTCACACGCGGATCATGGGCGAGTTTCACGCCCGGATCGCCGCGTTGATCGCGCAGGCGATGCAAGGCGGCGCGCTGTGCGATGATGTGGCGCCGGGGGACGCGACGCTGTTGCTGATGGGGGTATTGCAAGGGCTGGTCCTGCGGTGGACACTGTCCAGGCGCCGCTTCGACCTGGAAGCGGAGGCCACCCGCCTGACAGAGTTGCAACTGCGCCTGATGCGGGCGCCAGACAGCGGAGAGACCCCATGAAACCGATGCGCCTGTTGCGTTTGCTGCCCCCCATCGCGATTGGCGTGGGGATCGCCGCCTGGTTGATCGTCAACAGCCAGCCGCCCGAACGCGTGGAGCAGGCCGAGCGCGGCGCGGTGGTCACCACCCTGCGCGCCGAGGCCGCGCCGCTACCGCCGGTGGTGCAGGGGTTCGGCAATGTGCGTCCGGCGCGGCGCTGGTCGTCGGTGTCGGAGGTGGCGGGGATCGTGACCTATCGGCATCCCGACCTGGACAGCGGCAACGTGATCGCGCAGGGCACGCATGTTCTGAGCATCGATCCCAGCAGTTACGAGCTGGCCCGCGCGCAGGCCAAGGCCGACCTGGCCGCGCTGCGCGCCGAGATGGACCAGTTGCAGGTGGAAGAAGAGAACACCAGCCGCATCCTGGAGTTGGAAAAGCAACGGCTGGCGCTGGCGCGCGGCGACCTGGAACGGACCCGGAACCTGGTGGCGCAGGGCAGCGCGCCAAGGGCGCGCGCCGACGAGCAGGAGCGCGCCACGCTGGGGATCGAGCGGGGGGTTGCGGAGCTGTCGAACACGCTGGGCCTGGTCCCCAGCCGCCGTGCCCGCGTGCAAGCCCAGATCGCGCGGGCCGAGGCGGCGCTGGCGCGGGCCGAGCGCGACCTGGGCAAGACACGCATCACCGCGCCGTTCGATCTGCGGGTGGCGGAGGTGTCGGTGCAGCAGTTCCAGTTCGTGCCGGCGGGGCAGCCGTTGGTTTCGGGCGACGGGATCGCGCGGGCCGAGGTGACCGCGCAGATGCCGCTGGACGCGTTTCCACGGCTGATGGCCGGAGCCCGTCCGGGAGAAGGCACCGGGCAGGACGCGTTGGAGCGGGCAGCGGCGCGCATTGATGCCAGGGTCGCGCTGGTGGCTGATCCGGCGCAGGAATGGCAGGGCCGCGTGGTGCGGATCGAGAACGCGCTGGACCCGCGCGCACGCACGGTGCCGGTGGTGGTGGCGGTGGACGCGCCCTATGCCGGGGCGGCGCCGCCGCTGCGCCTGCCGCTGGTGCCGAACATGTATGTGCGCCTGACCCTGACCGGCCCCGAGGGCGCGCCGGTGATCGCCCTGCCCGACCATGCGGTGCATGGCGGCGACACGGTGTACCTGCGCGATACGGATGGGCGGCTGGAGCTGCGCAAGGTCGTCGTGGCCTACCGGCAGCAGGGCCTTGCGGTGATCGGTGCGGGCCTTGAGGGCGGCGAGGAGGTGGTTCTGGAAGACCTGGTGCCCGCCCTGCCCGGCATGCCCCTGAGCGTTGTTGAGGATGCGGCGGCGGAGGGTGGACAATGATCCGCTGGTTCGCCGCGCACCAAACGGCGGCCAACCTGCTGCTGGTGCTGATGCTGGTGGTGGGGGCGATGGCTGCGCCGACCCTCAAGCGCGAGACATTCCCCGATTTCCGCGCCACCGAGGCCGAGATCACCGTGACCTATCGCGGCGCCTCGGCGGCCGAGGTGGAGGACGCGATCTGCCGGCGGCTGTGGGACGGGTTGCAGCCGGTCGAGAACCTTGAGGAGCTGACCTGCACCGCGCAGGACAACGTTGCCCGCGCGGTGGCCACGATGGCGCCGGGGGGTGATGCGCTGCGCTTTGTCAACGACCTGCGCACCGAGGTGGGGGCGATCGACGATCTGCCCGATGCCGCCGATCCGCCGATCACTCGGGCGCTGCACCGCACCGACATCGTGACATCCGTCGCGGTGGCAGGCGACATGCCGCTGCGCGACCTGGATCGCTATGCCAGCGCGTTGCAGGATCGGCTGGCGGCGCTGGACGGGGTCGCGCGGGTGGATATGTCGGGGTTGGGCGAGCGGCAGTTCCGCATCACGATCCCGCGCGCCGAGTTGGACCGGCACGGGCTGAACGCGGCGGCGTTGGCGCGGACCATCGACGCGCAGAGCGTGGACCGCCCGGCGGGCACGTTGCAGACCCCGGCGCGCGACATTCGCCTGCGGTTCGCCGACGAGCGGCGCAGCGCGGCCGAGTTGTCGGAATTGATCGTAATGTCGGGGACGGGCGGCAGCGACCTGATGCTGGGCGATATCGCGCGGATCGAGGAAACCTACGAGCCGCCGGAGCAGCGCGCGCAGATGGACGGGCAGCGGGCGATTTTCCTGCAGGTGCGCAAACCGCTGGAGGCGGACGCGCTGGACGTGCTGGACGGTGTGGCCGCACTGGTGGAGCGCGAGCGCGCCGTGGTGCCCGGCAGCCTGCGGGTGGAAATGGTGCAGGACATGACCAGCATCGTGCGCGAGCGGCTGTTCATGCTGGTGCAGAACGGGATCATCGGCCTGGTCCTGGTGGTGGCGGTGATGAGCCTGTTTTTCCGCCCCGGTTTTGCCATATGGGCGGCAATGGGCCTGCCGGTGGCGTTCATGGGGGCGTTTGCCGGCATGGCGCTGATGGGGTTGTCGGTGAACATGATCACGCTGGTGGCGCTATTGATGGCGATCGGGATCGTGATGGACGATTCCATCGTGATCTCGGACGCGATCGCCGATGCCTCGGCGGGCGGCGCGACACGGCTGGAGGCGGTGATCGCGGGGACGCGGCGGGTGATGCCGGGGGTTCTGTCATCTTTTGCGACAACGGTGGCGGTATTCGCGCCGCTGTCGTTCCTGTCGGGCGAGTTGGGCGCGGTTCTGGAGGTGTTGCCGGTGGTCCTGATCGCGGCGCTGGCGGCGTCGCTGGCCGAGGCATTCTGGATTCTGCCGCATCACCTGGCGCATGGCCTGAAATCGGCGGAGGCGCCGCCCTCGCGCCTGCGCGCGCGGTTCGACCGGGGTTTCGAGGCGCTGCGCGAGGGGGGCGTCGGGCGAATGGCGGATTTCGCGATCCGCTGGCGTTACCTGACGGCGGGCGCGACGATCGCGGTGATGATCGTGACCATCGCCATGCTGGCGGGCGGGTATATCAAGCGCGAGGCGATGCCGGCGATTGACGGCGATGTCCTGGAGGCGCGGATCGAGATGCCGCAGGGCACGCCGCTGCACCGGACCGAGGCGGTGGCCGGGCGGGTGATCGCAGCGCTGGAGGCGGTCAACGCGGGCCTGAGCCCCGATCAGCCGGGCGGCGCGGCGCTGGTGCGCAGTGTGCAGACGCGGTTCAGCTACAACACAACGGCGGCGATCAGCGGCGCCCATGTGGCCACGGTCAGCGCCGATCTGCTGGGCGCCGAGACGCGGGCGACGACGCTGGACCAGATCATCGCGCGGTGGCGGGCCGAGATGGGCGATATTCCCGGCCCGGTGGATATCATCCTGACCGAACCGGGGATGGGGCCGCAGGGCATCGCGGTGGAGATCCGCCTGATGGCGCCGGACCTGGAGGTGCTGGAGCAGGCCGGCAACGCCCTGCTGCACGAGGTGCGCAGCTATGCCGGGGTGTATAACGCCACGCATAACCTACGCCCCGGCAAGCCGGAGTTGCGGCTGGTGCTGGCCGAGGGGGCGACGGCACTGGGCCTGAGCGCGCAGGACGTGGCGGGACAGCTTGGCGCGGCGTTCCTGGGCCAGGTGATCGGCACGGTGCAGGAGGGCGACATCGCGCACGAGGTGGAGTTGCGCACCGATGCGCTGGACCGCGACTCGCGCGCGGACCTGCGGGACTTCAACATCGCGCTGCCGGGTGGCGGCACGGTGCCGCTGACCACGGTTGCGCGGATCGAAGAGGCGCGCGGCTGGGCCTCGGTCAATCACGTGGACGGGGTGCGCACACTGACGGTGCAAACGGACGTGGACGGGCGCGTCGGCAACGCCGACGCCATCGTCGCCGAATTGCGCGCCGGGTTCCTGCCGGCGCTGGCCGAGCGGGTGCCGGGCCTGCGATACGAGATCGGCGGGCAGAGCGCCAATTCGGCCGAAACCGTGGCCTCGATCCTGCGCGGGTTCGTGATCGGGCTGGTGGGGATCTACGTGGTGCTATCCTACCAGTTCCGCAGTTACGCCGAGCCGGTCATCGTGATGATCACCATTCCTCTGGCCCTGATCGGGGTGGTCTGGGGCCATATGGCGATGGGGTACAACATCGCGATGCCGTCGCTGGTGGGGGCGGCATCGTTGGCGGGGATCGTGGTGAACAACGCCATCCTGCTGGTGCAGGTCATCAAGGACCGCGCGGCGGGTGGCATGGCACTGGTGCAGGCGGCAGGCCAGGCCAGCCGCGACAGGTTCCGCCCGATCCTGGTGTCGGTTTCGACCACGATCATGGGGCTGCTGCCGCTGCTGGCCGAGACCAGCACGCAGGCGCAGACGCTCAAGCCGCTGGTGATATCGGTGGTGTTCGGGCTGCTGGTCTCGACGGTTCTGGTGCTGATGGTGCTGCCATCGTTCTACGCGATCCTGGACGATTTGGGGCTGGCGCGCGCGGGTGACAAGGATGAGGAAGAGGCGACATGAGGCTGGGTATCGGCAAAGGCATGTTGCGCGGCGCGGGGGCTGTCGCGCTGGTGTTCGGGGCGCTGACCATCGTATCGGGCGGCAGGGCGCTGCTGGACGGGGCCGGGATGGGCGATGTCGTGGGCTTTGTCCTGTGGTTCAACTTCGGCGCGGGGTTTGCCTATGTCCTGGCGGGTCTGGGGCTGCTGCGCGGGGCCGGATGGGCGGGGCGGCTGGCGCTGGCCATCGCGGTGGCGACGCTTCTGGTGTTCGCGGCGTTCGGCATCCACGTGATGAGCGGCGGCGCCTACGAGATGCGCACCGTGGCGGCAATGACCCTGCGCAGCACGGTCTGGGCGGGCATCGCGGCACTGGCGTTGCGGCGCGGCAGCGAAGGCTGAGCCGGCGGGCGAGGATACCCACGGGAAAGGCGCACGCCGGGGGGCGGCCGCCGGGGGGGCGCTCAAGGCAATGTGCTGCCTGCCCCGCGTTGACCAGATCCTTACGCATTTGCCCCCGTGCCGGCCCGCGGGGGCGCGATTCACGGGATTGATCCGGCCGGGGCGAGGCGCTAAGGGACCGGCATGACGCAAGGCAAGCATCCCACTGGCGCCCCGTGGCGCAATTTCTACGGCCGGTTCAAGGGCAAGCCGCTCAAGCCGTCGCAGGAGGCATACCTGGACGAGGATCTCGAGGCGCTGTCGCCCGGCCCGGTGGGTTGGGACGTGAACCCCGAGCGCACGCCGCTGAACCTGTCGGCGCTGTTCGGGGGGCGCGATGTGTGGCTGGAGGTGGGGTTTGGCGGCGGCGAGCACATGGTGCACCAGGCCGCCCGCGCGCCCGAGGTGGGGCTGATCGGGTGCGAGCCGTTCATCAACGGGGTGGCGATGCTGCTGGGCAAGATCCGCGCGGCGGGGGTGGACAACATCCGCGTGCATCCCGGCGATGTGCGCGACCTGTTCGATGTGCTGCCCGATGCCAGCATTTCGCGGGCGTTCCTGCTCTATCCCGATCCGTGGCCCAAGGCGCGCCACCATCGCCGCCGCTTTGTCACGGCCGAGCACCTGGAGCCGCTGGCGCGGGTTCTGAAACCGGGGGCGGAGTTCCGGGTGGCGACGGATATTCCCGATTACGTCCGCCAGACGCTGGAAGAGGTGCCGGGGGCGGGGTTCGTCTGGCTGGCCGAGCGCCCCGCGGATTGGCGGCAACCGTGGGATGACTGGATCTCGACGCGCTACGAACAGAAGGCTCTGCGCGAGGGGCGGGTTC
>CAZOKA010000091.1:0-8757 GCA_964580265.1 uncultured Rhodobacterales bacterium
CGATGCGCATGATTGCTGCCGAGATGACCCGCGAAAAGCTGACGCTGCGCCTGCATCAGGAGCTTCCCTATCAACTGACCGTCGAAACCGAGAACTGGGAAGAGCGCAAGGACGGCTCGGCGCGGATCGACCAGGTGATCTATGTGCTGCGGGACGGGCACAAGGGTATCGTCCTTGGCAACAAGGGTGAAACGATCAAGGCCGTTGGCCGCGCCGCGCGCGAGGAACTGGAAGAATTTCTTGGCCGCCGCGTGCATCTGTTCCTTCAGGTCAAGGTGCGCAGCGGGTGGCTGGACGAAGCCGAGCGGTATTCCGAAATGGGCCTTGATTTCAGCGATGGAAACGGCTGAGCGGCGCCGGGAGCAAGCAGGTGACACGACTGACAGCAAGGTTCTGGGTCGATGCCTACCTGGCGCGCTTGCGCCTGCAGGATATCCCGGCCTTTGTCGTGGCGCATGGGGATGACACCGCCGGTGCTATTCTGATCAAGCTCAATACGCTGGACGGTCAGGCCACCGCCTATATGCGGGAGTTCAGCCTGATGACCGACACGCGCCATTGGGCGGTTCTGGCCGAAGGGGAAGAGTATGCCGTCGATGCCGCGATAGCGCGGCAACGCGCCTTCGACCCGGATCTGTGGGTTGTCGAGGTTGAAGATCGACAGGGAAGGCACCTTCTGGACACGCCGGGCCTGTCTGACTGAGCATGTGAACCGGGATATGGCTTGACCTGTATCATTGCGCTCGAGGCTGGTGTGCTTCACCCTTCCATGATCTTGCGGCAGACCGACAAAAGGGAGACGGCAAATGAACAAGCATATTCTGGTGGCCACAGACGGGTCACACACCGCGAACAAGGCTCTTGAATTCGCATCCGAAATTGCGGCGAAGTTCGGGGCGGACCTGACTGTAGGGCATGTCCTGCACCGGGGGGCCGATATTGACGACATGGCACATATGGCGGAAGTGGAGCATCTGATCAAGCACGCCGCGCGCGAGGCCCCGAAGGAGTATGACACCCCTCCGGCGACGATGGGTTCCCTGTTTTCCGATATGCACAGCGGCGCAGAAACGGCGCGCCTGATCACCCTGATTGGCGACGAGATTTTGGCGCGGGCCGAACGGCGTGCGCGCGACATCGGGGCGAAAAACGTTTCGCAACGTGCGGTCAACGGCAAGCCTGCGAATGCCATCCTGGATCTGGCGGAAGAGGTTGGCGCAGATATGATCGTGCTGGGCCATCGTGGCCTTGGCACCGTGCGCACACTGGTGCAGGGGAGCGTTTCGCAGAAGGTGAACCAGCACGCTGCTTGCACTGTCGTTTCCGTGCGTTGAAACCCGGCGCCGGGGCTTGGCATTCGGCTTGATCTGCTGTCCTATCCGGCAAAGGGCCGGGGCAAGCGATGGAATGGCGTGATCAGGGTATAGTTCTTTCGGTGCGGCGGCACGGCGAAACCTCGGCGATTGTCGAGGTCTTCACGCCGGAGCATGGCCGCCATGCCGGAGTTGTACGCGGTGGTGCAAGCCGGCGCATGACGCCCGTGTTGCAGCCCGGTGCGCAACTGGATCTGACATGGCGCGCGCGTCTGGAAGATCACATCGGCGCATTCCGTGTGGAGCCGCTGCGCAGCCGCGCGACCGGACTCTTGGGCGATCGCCTGGCGTTGGCGGGGTTGAACGCGGTGACAGCGCTTTTGCTGTTCGTGTTGCCCGAGCGCGAGGCGCATCGCCCGCTCTATGATCGTAGCGAGGCTCTGCTTGATCTGCTGGGGCATGGGGATGTCTGGCCGCTGGCCTATCTGCAGTGGGAATTGGCGTTGCTGGAAGAAATGGGCTTTGGCCTTGATTTGTCGTCCTGCGCGGTAATGGGGGCGGCGGCGAATGACCTGAGTTACGTGTCCCCGCGGACGGGGCGCGCAGTGTCGCGGACGGGGGCGGGTGAATGGGCCGATCGTCTGCTGCCGCTGCCTGCTTGCCTGTTGGGGCACGGGCCGGCCCCGGACGAGGAGGTGGCGCAAGGGTTGCGCACGACGGGCTATTTCCTGCGCCTGCATCTTGCACCGGCCTTGGGCAATCACCCGCTACCCGAAGCGCGTGATCGCTTTGTCGAAAGGTTTCAGAAGCGGCTGGGCTAGCGTTCGCCATCTGGCAAGAAGGCCCCCGCGCGGCCCCTGAACTGATCGCCCAATGACCGCTGCTCAAGGTCAGTCGCGACAAAATCCCTTGGCCCGACTCGACCGCAAAGACCTCCAAGCCGTCGTCGGGTATCTTGTGCCAAGTGGTGCCTAGCGATTTGCGCCGGGGGTCCAGAGCACATCGGCGAGGCCCTGATCGTTCGCGGCGCGGGAGGCGACGAAGAACCAATCCGACAGGCGATTGAGATATTTCACCGCCTCGGGGTTCACCGGCTCGGCCTGCGCCAGTTCGACGCAGAGCCGTTCGGCCCGGCGCGACACGGTGCGGCACAGGTGCAGGTGCGCGGCCAGCGGCGTGCCTCCGGGCAGGATGAAGCTGCGCAGCGGCTTGAGCAGGGCGTTCATCGCGTCGATTTCCGATTCGAGGCGCGCGACTTGCGAGGCGACGACGCGCAGGGGCGGGTATTCGGCCTCGGCGTCGCGGTCCATGTCCGGCGTGCACAGGTCGGCGCCCAGGTCGAACAGGTCGTTCTGGATGCGGGCGAGGGCGGCGTCGATATCGCCCTCGGCATGCAGGCGAGCCAGGCCAAGAGTGGCGTTCACCTCGTCCACGGTGCCGTAGGATGTGACGCGCAGGGCGTGCTTGGGCACCCGCGCACCATTGCCAAGCGCGGTTTCGCCCTTGTCGCCGCCCTTGGTGTAGATCTTGTTGAGAACAACCATTGTCAGCCTCCGCGCCGGAACCATACGAACAGAAGAATCAGGATAACTGCGATGAACTGCGCGATGATGCGCCAGCGCATCAGCCGGTTGGCGTGCTTGCGATTAAAATCGCCGCCCTTGGCGAAGCCGCCGATGCCGACCATCAGGATGACGACCACCGCAAGGCAGGCCGCAGCCACCACGTAGAACAGCGGGTCATCCTTCATCGTCGCGATCCTTGTGTCATGCGTTTGGGTCCGATGTAGAGGCTATGGGGCAAAAAGCGAACCGAAAATTTCTTCCGGGGTCTCGCTGTGTGGCGCCTCAGCCCTTGGCCAACAGCCAATCGAGTGCGCGCACCGGCAGGATACGGCGCAGCGCGCCCATCAGATAGGTCGGCGTGGTGACATAATAGCGCGCGGCGGGGCGCGGTGTATTCAGTGCGCGGATCAGCTTGGTCGTGACGGCGGAGGGTGGCAGTTCGAACCGATCGGGGCCTTCGTCGCGGTAGAGGCGCTTGATCAGGGTATCTCGGTATTGATCTGCGCGGGCGGAGTTCTGCCAATCCACCCAGTGTTCGAAATGGGGAATCGCGTTGTGGCGGAACCGGGTGGTGATCGGCCCCGGCTCGATCAGCACGACGCGAATGGGGGTGTCGCGCATCTCCACGCGCAGGGTATCGGTCAGCCCTTCCAGTGCGAACTTGGTGGCGTTGTAGGCGCCGCGCCACGGCGCTGCCACCAGCCCCAGCACCGAGGAGCAGTTGACCACGTGCCCGTGCCCTTGCGCGCGCATGACCGGCAGCACCCGCGCCGTCAGGTCGTGCCAGCCGAAGACGTTGGCCTCGAATATTTCCCGCAGGGCGTCGCGCGGCAGATCCTCGACCGCGCCGGGGCAGGCGAAGGCGCCGTTGTTGAACAGCGCGTCCAGCGTGCCGCCGGTAGCCTCCAGCACCTGCCCCAGGGCGGACTCGATGCTGGCCGGATCGGCGTAATCGAGGTGCAGCGCCTCCAACCCCTCGTCGCGCAGTTGGGCGGCATCGGCGGGTTGCCGGCAAGTGGCGAATACGCGCCAGCCTTGCGCGTGCAGGGTAAGGGCTGCATCGCGGCCAATGCCACTGGAGCAGCCGGTGATCAGGATGGATTTGCGCGTCATGGCCGTGACCATGCCCCGCCGCGCGGGCCGGTGCAACGCATCGTGCGGGGAAATTCGCGCCTCAGGCGGGCAATGGTCGCGATGGCCGCTTTACGCACCGCGCGCGCGCGGCTATCACCACGGCCATGAGTGACATGTCCGACGATGCCCCGGCCTCCGTGCCGGACCTGACCGAGCCGCTGCGCCGCGCCATTGGCGAGCGGTATCTCAGCTATGCGATGTCCACCATCATGGGCCGGGCGCTGCCGGATGCGCGCGACGGGCTGAAGCCGGTGCATCGGCGTATCCTTTTCGCCATGCGCGAGCTGAAGCTGTCCTCGTCGGGGGGCTTTCGCAAATCGGCCAAGATATCGGGCGACGTGATGGGGAACTACCACCCGCACGGCGACGCGGCGATCTATGACGCGATGGCGCGCCTGGCGCAGGATTTCAACGTGCGCTACCCGCTGGTGGACGGGCAGGGCAACTTCGGCAACGTGGATGGCGACAACCCGGCCGCCCCCCGCTACACCGAGGCGCGCATGACCGCCGCCGCCGAGGCCCTGCTGGAGGGGCTGGGCGAGGACGCGGTCGATTTCCGCGACAATTACGACGGCACCCTGCGCGAGCCGGTGGTGCTGCCTGCGCGGTTTCCCAACCTGTTGGCTAATGGGTCGTCGGGCATCGCGGTGGGCATGGCCACCAATATCCCGCCGCATAACATCGAAGAGCTGATCGGCGCCTGCCTGCACCTGATCAAGGCGCCGAATGCGCGCGATGAGACGCTGCTCGATCATATCCCCGGCCCCGATTTCCCCACCGGCGGCGTCATCGTCGAGCCGCGCGAGAACATCGCCGAGGCCTATCGCACAGGGCGCGGATCGATCCGCCTGCGCGCCCGTTGGGAGACCGAGGATCTGAATCGCGGGCAATGGCAGATCGTGGTAACCGAGATCCCGTTCCAGGTGCCCAAGTCGCGCCTGATAGAAAAGATCGCCGATCTGATCCAATCCAAGAAAGTGCCGATCCTGGCCGATGTGCGCGACGAATCGGCCGACGATATCCGCATCGTGCTTGAGCCGCGCTCGCGTAATGTCGATCCGAAGGTGTTGATGGGCATGCTGTTCCGGCAATCCGATCTGGAGGTGCGGTTCAGCCTCAACATGAACGTGCTGATCGACGGGCTGACGCCGCGGGTTTGCAGCCTGCGCGAGGTGCTGCGCGCCTTCCTCGATCATCGCCGCGAGGTGTTGCTGCGGCGCACACGCTACCGCCTGGGCAAGATCGATCACCGGTTGGAGGTGCTGGAAGGGCTGATCGTGGCCTTCCTCAACCTCGACCGGGTGATCGACATCATCCGTTATGACGATGATCCGAAGGCCGCCCTGATGGCCGAGGATTGGGGCCGTGCGCATGCGCGTGCCACGTCCGAGGTGGATTACGTCTCGCCGCTGCCCGCCAAGAGCGAGGGCGAGCTGTCGGACGTTCAGGCCGAGGCGATCCTGAACATGCGCCTGCGGTCCTTGCGGCGGCTGGAGGAAATCGAACTGACGCGCGAGCGCGACGCATTGATGGAAGAGCGCGCCGAGCTTGAAGACCTGATGGAGGACGAGGGCCGCCAATGGGGCCGCATCGCCGAGGAGTTGCGCGAGACCCGCAAGCAGTTCGGCCACGGCGCGCCGGGCGGCGCGCGGCGCACCACCTTCGCCGATGCCGAAGACGCCCCCGATGTCCCGATCGAGGCAATGATCGAGCGCGAGCCGATCACCGTTGTTTGCTCTCAGATGGGGTGGATCAGGGCGCTGTCGGGCCATGTCGCGCTGGACAAGGAGCTAAAGTTCAAGGATGGCGACGGGCCGCGCTTCATGTTCCATGCGCAGACCACCGACCGCCTGCTGATTTTTGGCTCGAACGGGCGGGTTTATACCCTGCCAGTGGTCAATTTGCCGGGCGGGCGCGGCATGGGCGATCCGCTGCGCCTGATGGTGGACCTGCCCAACGAGGCACAGATCGTGGCGCTGTTCGTGCACGTGCCCGGGCGCAAGCTGCTGGTGGCCTCCAGCGCCGGCGACGGCTTCATCGTGCCCGAGGATGACGTGGTGGCGCAGACCCGCAGCGGCAAACAGGTTCTCAACCTGCGCGGCGAGGCGCGCGCGCTGGTGTGCAAGCCACTCGCGGGCGATCACGTCGCTTGCGTGGGCGAGAACCGCAAGGTGGTGGTATTCGCGGCGGAGGAACTGCCGGAAATGGCGCGCGGCAAGGGGGTGAGGCTTCAGAAGTTCCGCGATGGCGGGTTGTCTGACGCGACCACGTTCAACCTGGCCGACGGGCTGTCGTGGAAAGACCCTGCCGGGCGCACCCGCACCGAAACCGACCTGACCGAATGGCTGGGAAAACGTGCGGGCGCTGGGCGCATGGCGCCGCGCGGCTTCCCGCGCGATAATCGCTTTACCTGACGGCGCAGGGCTTCATCTTGCCGCAAATACTCCCGCCGGAGGCCCGAGACGGCCGCCAGGGGCGGACGGCGAGACAACATGCATGCGCGCTAGCGCATTCCATTATGTCATGCCGGGTCTGCTTGTAGCCACACGCCGCCTTCGGGGCGCAGGGTCAGAATCATCACGGGATTTGGCGCGCGCCCCTCTATCGGGGCAAAGCGGTGCCGCGCCAGCAATGTCGCCAGAATGATCACCGCCTCCTGCAGGGCGAAGGACGCCCCGATGCACACCCTTGGCCCGTCGCCGAACGGCAGGTAGGCGTATCGATCGATCGCCTTGCGATCGGCAAAGCGATCGGGTCGAAACGCGTCTGGCTCGTCCCACAGCAGGTGATTGCGGTGCAGCGCGTAGATCGGGATCATCACCGTGTCGCCGCGGCGCACCTCCCGCCCGCACAGGGTGTCGGGCGTTTGGGCGGTGCGGCTGATGATGCCCGCCGGCGGATAGAGGCGCAGGGCCTCGTCCACGATCTGTCTGATGAAAGGCAGGTTGGCCACGTCTTCGCCCGTGGCGGCGCGCCGGCCCAGAACGCCTTGCGCCTCGGTGCGCGCACGGGCTTGCACCTGTTGGTCGAACGCGCACAGGTAAAGCGACCACCCAAGCGCCAGCGCCGTGGTCTCGTGCCCCGCCACGATGAAGGTCAACAGGTTGTCGCGCAGCTCGCCCGTATCCATGCGCCGCCCCGTTTCCGGGTCTTCGCCGGCCAGCAGCAGGTCCAGCAGGTCTGGCATGTCCGCATCGCCGCCATCGCGCCGCGCGTCGATGGCCGCGTCGGCGACCGATTTCATCTCGCGCAGGGCGGTGCCGGACATCATGCGCCCCGGCCGTGGCAGCCAGTCGGGCAGGCCGAGGATATCGAACAGGCTGATCTTGCCGGCATCGGCGATATAGGCGTCGATGGCGCGGTGGACCGCATCGCGATCAAACCCCTCGTCGCCCGAAAAGGTCACATCGCTGATCACGTCGAACGTCGCCCGGACCATTTCGGCGGCCATGTCCACGGCGCGCGGACCGGCCTGCGCCACGCGGTCCGAGGCGGCCTCGGCGGCGCGGGTCATTACCGGCGACAGGTTCATCACGTTGCGATGCGAAAAGGCAGGCGCGGCGGCGCGGCGCTGCCAGCGCCAATGCGCGCCCTCGGCCACGAACAGCGATTCGCCAATCGCCGGGCGCAGCAGGTTCTTGGTGACGTCGGACTTGGGATAATCGTCCAGCCGCTCCAGCAGGATGCGGCGGATCGCGGCTGGGTCCATCACCATGTGCCAGCGCTTGCCAGTCTTTCCCGACACCATCGGCTGCTTGGTGGCGATGGCGGGAATGATCGACAGCACGTTTTGCCGCGCGGCGTTCAGCGATCGCAGGATGCCCCACGGCTCGCGCACCAGCGGGACATGAACGGGCAAGTCGGGTTCGGTCATGGTGGCACTCCTGTCATGGCACGATATAGGCAGGGGCGGGTGCAGGGCAATGCGCGGCGATTGCACGGGGTGGGGGGCTGCGATATGCAGGGCGTGAAAACTGGACCTCGGGGGCGTCACATGCTGCGTATCATATCTGCTTTGCTGTTTCTGGCCGGGGCGGCCGCGTGCACCAATTCCAACGATCTGGACGAGGCGCCCACCGATCTGGGCGATTTCCGGCTTGGCCATAACATCGTGGTGGCGCCGAAGATGCAGAAGGGGCCGCTGTCACGCGAGGCCAGCAAGGAAGAGTGGATCGCATCGCTGACCGGCGCGATATCCGATCGGTTCGACCGCTACGAAGGGGATCGGCTCTATCATCTTGGGGTCAGCGTGGAAGGCTACGTCCTGGCGCAGCCGGGCGTGCCGGTGGTGCTGTCGCCGAAATCGGTTCTGATCGTCAACGTGACGGTGTGGGATGACGCGGCAGAGAAGAAACTGAACCCCGAGCCCAAGCAGATCACGGTCCTGGAATCGCTGTCGGGCGAGACAATGGTCGGCTCGGGCCTGACCCAGACCGCCGAGCAGCAGATGGAAAACCTCAGCCGCAACGCCGCCAAGCAGATCGAGGTCTACATGACGCGCATGAACAACGCCGAGGGCTGGTTTACCACCGGCGAGGCGGAGGCGCCGGGCACCGACGAGGATGCCGCCGAGACGGCGAAACAGGCCACCGAAGACGCGGGTGCGGTCAGCACGGAAACGCCCGACATTCCGGAGTCTGCCGATGCTGCCGCGACCGTGGTGGAAGAGGATGCATAGGGCGATGACTGGGTGGCAACGTCACGCTTGATTTTCCCGTCCCAACCAAATAAATGCCGCGCGGAGA
>CAZOKA010000092.1:0-8747 GCA_964580265.1 uncultured Rhodobacterales bacterium
GCCCACCCGGCGGTCGGGCACTGCGCGGCTTCTCAAACGTCATGCAACGGCAGCTCCAGGCCACAACCGCCCCTACCCCTCGTCCTTCAGCAAGATCAGCAACGCCACCACCGTCAGCCCGACACCGCCCAGCACCATCACCGGCGGCACCCCGTGGCCCAGCAGGAATTCCAGCGCGATCACCCAGGTCGGCGTCAGGTAGGTATAGGCCATCACCTTGGACGACGGCAGCCTCAGCGACGCATATTGCAGCAAAACAAAGGTCGTCGCGCTGGCAAATACCGACACGTATCCGATCGTGATCCACACGATCGGCGGCAGCTCGGCCCACTTCGTCGCCATGATCTCGGGCCAGCCCCACAGCGTCACCAGAACGCCACCCGCCACCAGCATCCCGAAGGTGAACACCACCGCCGGCTCTCCCCTGTTCAGCTTGCGCACCATCGGCGTGTAGATCGCATGCGCCAGGCAGCCCCAGAAATAGATCGCCTCGCCCGGCCCGATCCGGAACTGCATCACCGCCTGCCAGTCGGCGCGAAAGATCACCCACAGCGCCCCCAGCGCCCCAACGGCCAGCCCCGCCGCGATTCGCGGCGTCGTGATCTGCCGCAACAGGACATACCCCGCCGCCGCCGCCATCACCGGCGTCAGGGTGAAGACCGCCGCCGCCGATACCGGCGCGGCGGTCTTCAGCCCCTCGAACATCAGCACGAAATAGGTGGCGAAGGTGCCCCCCAGCAGCACATACCGCCACGGCGCGCGAAACGCCGAGCGCGGCAGCCCCGTCGTCGCCAGCGCCGCCGCCCCCACGATCACCGCCGCAATCGCGAAGCGCACCGAATTCAGGGCCGCCGGCGCGATGTGGTTGGCCGCCATCACCCCAAGCGAGAACGACCCCGCCACCAGCGCCGAGAATACCAGCATCGCCAGATGCCCGCGCACCCGATCGCGCGCGCCCGGCGCCGCCGCCGCTACACCGGTGGACAGGCTCATTTCCCCTCCCACCCGTCGATATGCTCCTTGAGATAGCTCAGCAGCGCCTGCACCTTCGGCGTGCGATGCAGATCGACATGCGTCACCAGCCACAGCGGCGCCTCCCAATCCTCGCGCGGCGGCGCCACCTCCAGCAGGTCGGGATACTGCGCCGCCGCCCAGCGCGCCATGAACCCGATCCCCATCCCCTCGACCACCGCCATCTCCAGCGCCCGCGGATCGCTGGACCGGAACACCACGCAGCCATGCGGCACCGCCGACCACAGCCACCGGTAAAACGGCGCGCGCGAGTTCAGATCATCCGTCGAAACGAAGCGGTGCCTGGCGAAATCCTCCTCGGTTTCCGGGATGCCATGCGCGGCCGCATACCCCTGCGAGGCATACAGCGCCGTGCGCTGCCGCGAAAACGGCTGCACCACGTTGTCGGGCTGCTCGGGCGCGGCGCCCGCGCGGATCGCGACATGCGCCTCGCCATATTCCATGCGAAACAGCCGCTCGCCGGTCAGGTAGCGCAGGATGACATCGGGGTACTCCCTGGTGAACCCTGCCAGCACCGGCGTCAAAAGCGGCGCCAGCCCCCCCAGCGAGGTGATCACCAATTCCCCCGTCACCGCGTCGCCATGGCCCTTGATCCGCCCGGCAAGCTGCGCGAACTGATCGTCGGTCGTCTGCGCCACCCGGCACAGATCGGTGCCCGCCTCGGTCGCGGTATAACCCCGCGCGTGCCGTTGAAACAGCTTCACGCCCAGCCGCGCCTCCAGCGCGTCGATATGCCGGATCACCGTGGCGTGGTGCACGCCCAACACCTCGGCCGCGCCGCTTACCGTGCCCAGCCGTGCCACGTGATACGCCGTCCTGATCTCGTCCCAGTTGTCCATGCGCCCCCCGGATATCCGGCACCTGCCGATCCCAAAGACCTAGAACCCCCGGCGCCCGCATGCAACTGCCATGCACGCGGTCCCCGGCCGGGCAGCCCGCCGCAACCCACCCTTGACTCCCGCGCGGGCATCCCATATGCGCCCGGGTATCCCGGAAGTCTGCCAAAGCTTCCGGTCCCATGGGCCATGCCCGGGATCGCCCTCCGTCAGCGCGTTGCGCCCACGGGGGCGCTCGACGTGTTTCCGGCCGCGTGGGTATCCATTGGCAACTCGGGCGGCCGCACTTATCTTCTGGGCCAAAGCGTAACGGGCAAAGGAGCCTTGAGAGATGTTTGAAAACCTGTCCGAACGCCTCTCCGGCGTCCTGGATCGCCTGACCAAGCAGGGCGCGCTCAGCGAAGATGACGTCAAGACCGCCCTGCGCGAGGTGCGCGTCGCCCTGCTCGAGGCGGATGTCTCCCTCCCCGTCGCGCGCGATTTCGTCGCCCGCGTACAGGAACAGGCCACCGGACAGGCCGTCACCAAATCCGTCACCCCGGGCCAGCAGGTCGTCAAGATCGTGCACGACGCGCTGGTCGAAACGCTCAGCGGCACGGAAGATCCCGGCGCCCTGCGCATCGACACGCCCCCCGCCCCGATCCTGATGGTCGGGCTTCAGGGCTCCGGCAAGACGACCACGACCGCGAAACTGGCCAAGCGCCTGCACGAGCGCGACGGCAAGCGCGTGCTGATGGCCTCGCTCGACGTCAACCGCCCCGCCGCGATGGAGCAACTCCAGATCCTCGGCGCCCAGATCGGCGTCGATACCCTGCCCATCGTCAAGGGCGAAGACCCGGTCGCCATCGCCAAACGCGCGAAAACCCAGGCCTCGCTCGGCGGCTACGACGTCTACATGCTCGACACCGCCGGCCGCCTGCACATCGACGCCGACCTGATCGCACAGGCCGCCGCCGTGCGCGATGCGGTGGGCCCGCGCGAGACGCTGCTGGTGGTCGATGGCCTGACCGGCCAGGACGCCGTCAACGTCGCCACCGAATTCGACGACAAGATCGGCGTCTCCGGCGTCGTGCTCACCCGGATGGACGGCGACGGGCGCGGCGGCGCGGCCCTGTCGATGCGCGCCATCACCGGCAAGCCCATCCGCTTCGTCGGCACCGGCGAAAAGATGGACGCGATCGAAACCTTCGAGCCCGAGCGCATCGCCGGCCGCATCCTCGGCATGGGCGATATCGTCTCCCTCGTCGAAAAGGCGCAGGAAACCATCGAAGCCGAACAGGCCGAGCGCATGATGAAGCGCTTCCAGAAGGGCCAGTTCAACATGAACGACCTGCGGATGCAGCTCGAACAGATGCTCAAGATGGGCGGCATGGAATCGATCATGGGCATGATGCCCGGCATGGGCAAGATGGCCAAGCAGGTCCAGAACGCCGGCTTCGACGATTCCATCCTGCGCCAGCAGATCGCGCTGATCCAGTCGATGACCAAACGCGAACGCGCCAACCCCCAGATCCTTCAGGCCAGCCGCAAGAAACGCATCGCGCGCGGCGCCGGCCTCGAGGTGTCCGACCTCAACAAGCTGCTGAAAATGCACCGGCAGATGTCCGACATGATGAAAAAGATGGGCAAGATGGGCAAGGGCGGCGCGCTCAAACAGGCCATGAAAGGCATGTTCGGCAAGGGCGGCGGCATGCCCGACATGAACGACCCCAAGGCAATGGAAGAAGCCGCGCGCGCCATGGGCGGCGCCAAGGGCATCGGCGGCAGCGGCGGCGGCCCCGGCAACGCCCTGCCCCCCGGCCTTTCGGGCTTCGGCAAGAAGAAATGACCATGCCTTCATCTTGCCCCAAATACTCCCGCCGGAGGCATCCCGCCCCTCCACCCGCGCACCCGTCCGCAGCGATGCGTCGCGCCTGCCCCATGCCAGGATCGGACGCGCGGCAGCGCGGCAATGTGGGTGCGCGCCCATGAGCCTGACCAACGCCCCCACCCTGGAAACCGAACGCCTGGTCCTGCGCGGTCCCGCGCCGCGTGATTTCGACCCGATGATCGCCTTCCTGACCGACCGCACCCGCGCGGAAGGCTTCGGCGCCTATGACAACCGTCACGACGCCTGGCGCTGGATCGCGCTCAGCGTCGGCCACTGGCACATCCACGGCTACGGCTATTTCACGATTCAAGACCGCGCCACCGGACAGCCCGCCGGCATCACCGGCATCTGGAATCCCGATGGCTGGCCCGAGCCTGAACTCGGCTGGGTCGTGTTCGACGGCTACGAGGGGCGCGGCATCGCCTTCGAGGCCGCCGCGCGCGCCCGCGAATGGGCCTATGACACGCTGGGTTTCACCACGCTGACCTCCAACATCGTGCCGGGCAACACCCGCTCGGTGGCGCTGGCCGAACGGCTGGGCGCGTGGTTCGAACGCGAATACACCAACGTGCACATGGGCCGCGACATGCTCTATCGTCACCCCGGTCCCGACGCGCTCGGCTCCGACGGCTCGGTGGAGGCCTACGCCTGATGCCCGGCCAATCCATCCCCGTCATAGAAACGCATCGCCTTGTCCTGCGCGGCCCCGAGCCGCAGGACTACCCGAACTTCAAGGCGACCTTCTCAAGCTACCGCTCGCGGTTCATGGGCGGGCCGCTCAACGAATACGAGGCGTGGATGCTCTACGCCGCCGAGATCGGCCACTGGCAGATCCGCGGCTACGGCATGTGGATGATCCATGACAAGGGCACCGACAAGACCCTGGGCATGGCCGGCGGCTGGTTCCCCGCCAGGTGGCCCGAACCCGAGATCGCCTGGATCATCTGGCCCGAGGTGGCCGGCCACGGCTACGCGCTCGAAGCCACCCACGCCGCGCGCGATTACTTCTACGACACGCTCGGCTGGTCCGGCGCGGTCAGCTACATCGACCCCAAGAACCTCGACAGCATCCGCCTGGCCGAACGGCTGGGCGCGGTCAAGGACCACGATGCGCCCTCGATCGACGGGCACGATGCCGTCTATCGCCACCCCGCCGCGACCAGCTTGCACGGCAGCCAGGTCGAGCACGGGATCGAAATGGAAATCGCCAATTACTGCGACCCTCTGTTCAAACCCAAGGGGATGCCAATTGACTGACGATCACGCCACCCGCGCCGCCCGGCTGCTGGCCGAACACCGCGAGTCCATCGACAGGCTCGATGCCATCCTCGTCTACACGCTGGCCGAGCGGTTCAAGCACACCCAATCGGTGGGCCGCCTCAAGGCCCGGCACGACCTTCCCCCGTCCGATCCCAGCCGCGAGGCGCGGCAGATCGCACGGCTCGAAGACCTGGCGACCCAGGCCGACCTGGACCCGGAATTCGCCAGGAAATTCCTGAACTTCATCATCGCTGAAGTCATCCAGCACCACCAGAAGCACCAATCATAGGACGGGCAGACCGCCCATCCGTTGCAACGCCATTCATAAAGGAGAAACACCAATGGCCATGAAAATCCGTCTCGCCCGCGCAGGCAGCAAGAAACGCCCCTTCTACCGCATCGTCGCCGCCGACAGCCGCATGCCCCGCGACGGGCGCTTCATCGAAAAGCTGGGCACCTACAACCCGCTGCTGCCCAAGGATAGCGAAGAGCGCGTGAAAATGGATCTTGAGCGCATCCAGCACTGGCTTGACCAGGGCGCGCAAACCACCGACCGCGTCAGCCGCATGCTCGAAGCCGCCGGCGTCATCGCCAGGAAAGAGCGCAGCAACCCCAACAAGGGCACGCCGGGCAAGAAGGCCCAGGAACGCGCCGAGCAAAAGGCAGCCAAGGCCGCCGAAGCCGCCGATACGGGCGCGGACGCCGAGGCAAACGCCGGCGAATAAGCCAGCAGCCTGGCACGGGGCGCGGCCGCCCACCTTCGCGGCGCGCCGCCCCCGCCTTGCCACCACGCATGGGGGCGCGGATGACCGATACAGACAATCGGGACAATGACGATACGATGATTTGCGTCGGCGCCATCGCCGGTGCCTTCGGCGTGCGCGGCGAGGTGCGCCTCAAGAGCTTCACCGCCGATCCGCACGATATCGCGGATTACGCGCCGCTGACTTCTGAAAACGGCGAGATGTCCTTCACCGTCGATGTCGTCGGCCCGATCAAGAATGGCCTGTCCGTCCGCCTCAGCGGAATCGAAACCCGCGAGCAGGCCGAGGCGCTGCGCGGCGTGCGCCTGTTTGTGCCCCGCGCCCGCCTGCCAGCGCTGCCCGACGATGAGTTCTACCATGCCGACCTGATCGGCCTGGAGGTGCGCGATACCGGCGGCACTGTCCTGGGCACGGTGAAATCGGTGCCCAACCACGGCGCCGGCGATCTGCTGGAAATCGCCCCGCCGGGCACCTCCGAAACCGTGCTTCTGCCCTTCACCCGCGCCGCCGTGCCCACCGTGGACCTGGCCGCCGGGCGCATCATAGCCGACCCGCCCGAGGGGCTGTTCTGACATGCGGCTGATCGTGCATGCAGGGTTCCACAAGACCGGAACCAGCAGCGTGCAACGGATGCTGCGCCGCAACGGCAAGCGGTTGACCC
Source organism: uncultured Rhodobacterales bacterium (assembly GCA_964580265.1). Lineage (GTDB taxonomy): Bacteria > Pseudomonadota > Alphaproteobacteria > Rhodobacterales > Rhodobacteraceae > Sediminimonas. The sequence continues at coordinate 6,424 of CAZOKA010000092.1, forward strand.
GCGAATTCCGGGTATTCACCCACCGCGATCTGCGCGGCCCGTGCGGCGCCGCGCGCGGCCTGTCGGCGTCGGGCGATCCGCTTGACGAGGCGCTCTTCGCGATGGAACTGGCGGAGTTTCTCACCGCGCTGGACGCAGATGACCCACGCCCGGTGGTGATCAGTTCGGAAAACCTGGCCGGGCACATGCCGGGGCGGCATGGGCTGCGGCGCTACTCGGCCGCGCCCGCGATCATGGCCCGCTTTGCCGAGGTTGCCGCCGAATGCCTCGCCGCGCCGCGCATCACCTTCTACTTTTCCACCCGCGCGCCCGAGGGCTGGCTGCGCTCGTGCCACTGGCAACACCTGCGCGCCACCCGCATGACCGACGATTTCGCCACCTACCGCGCCGCCCACCTGCCCCACACCGACCTTGCCGGCGACGTCGCCGCCATCGCCCGCGCCGTGCCCGCGCCCCACGATGTTGTCAGCGCCTCGCTCGATGAGGTCGCGCGGGGCCCGCTCGGCCCCCTCGATCCGCTGCTCGACGTGATGCGCCCCTCGGACGCGCTGCGCGCCGCCCTCACCGCGCTGCCGCCCGCCAACCGGGCGCGGCCCGCGCATGTCGCCGATGAATTGCTGCGGCTCAACCGCTCGGACATGGACGCGACCGCCGTGCACGCCGCCAAGTCGGCGCTTTTGCAACGCGGCCAAAGCGGCTAAGGACACACCCCATGAGTAACCCCGACAAACCCGCGCGCTCGTATGGCCGCAAGTCCATCGCCGCCACGCGCACCCCGCGCGACCTGCTGGGCGATCCCGATCCGCGCGCCGGGGTCTGGACGGCGCAGGTGCTCACCCTGTTTCCGCAGGCCTTTCCCGGCGTCCTGGGCGAAAGCCTGACAGGGCGCGCCCTGCGCGACGGGCTGTGGGCGCTCGCCCCGATCGATCTGCGCCCGTTCGGCGTCGGCCCGCACCGCAACGTCGATGACACCCCCACCGGCGGCGGCGCCGGCATGGTCCTGCGCCCCGACGTCCTGGGCCGCGCCCTGGACCAGGCGGCGACGCGCGCGCACGGCGACTGGCCTGTCATCTACCTCAGCCCCCGCGGCCGCCGCTTCGATCAGGGCATGGCCCGCCGCCTGGCCGAGGCCGATGGCGTCACCCTCCTGTGCGGCCGGTTCGAGGGCGTGGACCAGCGCCTGCTCGATGCCTACGACGTGCAAGAGGTGTCCCTGGGCGATTTCGTCCTCACCGGCGGCGAGATCGCAGCTCAGGCCTTGATCGATGCCACGGTCCGCCTTATACCGCGCGTACTCGGGAATCAGGCATCGACCGAAGAGGAATCCTTTTCGGACCTTTTGCTTGAGCACCCGCAATACACCAAACCCGCCGTCTGGAAGGATCGCGCGGTTCCCGATGTTCTTCTATCGGGCCACCACGCGAAGATCACCAACTGGCGCCGGGCCATGGCCGAAAGGCTGACCAAGGAAAGACGACCTGACCTCTGGCGGGCTTATTGTGAACACCACGGTAGGGACCCGGAAGAAGACCAAGAGCTCTGAGGACGCATCACAACTTTGCGGGCCAAACCGCAAGCAGCATAGGAGTTGATCAGATGGACCTGATCGCAGAACTGGAGGCGGAACAGATCGCCTCCCTCGGGAAGACCGTTCCCGATTTCAAGGCCGGCGATACGATCCGCGTCGGCTACAAGGTGACCGAGGGCACCCGTACCCGTGTGCAGAACTACGAGGGCGTGTGCATCAGCCGCAAGAACGGCAAGGGCATCTCCGGCACCTTCACCGTGCGCAAGATCTCCTTCGGCGAAGGCGTGGAACGCGTGTTCCCGCTCTACTCGACGAATATCGAGGCGATCACCGTCATCCGCCGTGGCCGCGTCCGCCGCGCCAAGCTGTATTACCTGCGCGCACGTCGCGGCAAATCCGCCCGCATCGCCGAGGATTCCCACTACAAGCCGCTCTCGGGCGCCAAAGCATAAGGATCGGCACGATGAAAAAAGACATCCACCCCGATTACCACCTGATCGACGTCAAGATGACCGACGGCACGGTGTTCCAGGTCCGCTCGACCTGGGGGGCCGAAGGCGACTCCATGACGCTCGACATCGACCCGACGGTCCACCCTGCCTGGACGGGCGGCTCCTCGCGCCTGATGGACGCCGGCGGCCGCGTCTCCAAGTTCAAGAAGAAATACGAGGGCCTCGGCTTCTGAGCCGCCCGCCCTTGCCGACACCACCACCACCCCCCGCGCCCGCCACGGCGCGGGGGTTTCGCGTTTTTCCCGACAACGAGACTCGTATTCGACATCTGGCCCAAGCTGCCC
>CAZOKA010000093.1:0-8727 GCA_964580265.1 uncultured Rhodobacterales bacterium
GCCATCGCCGCGACCTTGGCCTGGCTGTTGGCGGAAAAGCCCGACTTGGGCATGTCGCCCTGGTCGGTCGCGTCGCCCAGAACGTGGATATTCTCGTCAACCCGGCTTTGCATCGTGTGGGGCACGACCGGCGCCCAGTTGCCATCGGTGATGCCGGCCATGTCGCAGATGCGCCCGGCCTTTTGCGCGGGGATCACGTTGCACACATCGACGTTTTCAACCGTGCCGTCGATATCCAGCGTCATCGCCGCGGGATCGACCGTGACGTTGCCGCCGCCGAAATCGGGGCCGAGCCATTCGATCATGCCGTCGTAGTGGTTGCGCCAACCTTCCTGGAACAGGGCCATCTTCGAGAATTTCGGCTTGGGGTCGGCGATCAGGATCTTGGCCGTCGGGTTGATCTGCTTGAGCAGGTGAGCAACCATGCTGACCCGCTCGTAGGGGCCGGGCGGGCAGCGGTAGGGGTTGGGCGGCGCCACCATGGCGTAAAGGCCGCCCTCGGGCATCGCCTCGATCTGGGCCTTGAGCAGCTCGGTCTGGCTACCGGCCTTGTAGGCGTGGGGCATGGCGTTCTGGGCGGTCACGTCCCAGCCGGGAACCGAGCCATCGACGAAATCGATACCGGGGCTGAGGATCAGCCGGTCATACGGCAGCACCGTCCCGCCCGCCAGCGTCACGGTGCGCGCGTCGCGGTCGATGCCGGTGGCCCAGTCATGCACCACGTTGATGCCGTAGTCGGCGGCCAGGGTGCCGTAGCTGTGCGCGATCGAGTCGAGTTGCCGGAAGCCACCGATATAGAGGTTGGAGAAGAAACAGGTGTAGTAGCTGCGGGTCGGCTCGACCAGGGTCACATCGATGGCGCCCTTGCTATCCTTGGCGATGTAGCGCGCGGCCGTGGCGCCGCCGGCACCGCCGCCCACCACCACGACGCGTGGTTTTCCTTGCGCGTTGAGCATGGGCGCCGACATGGCCGCCGTTGCCGCAACGCTCGTGCCGATAAAGGCGCGTCTGTTCATGGTCATGTTAGTTCCTCCCTTTTATATGGCGGGCAGTGTCCGCCTTTCAAATTGTTCGCGCGTTATTCAATGTCCTCGAAATAGGCGGCCAGGGCCGCGATTTCCTCGTCGCTGAGGCGGCCCGCCATCATCTGCATCACCGGGTGCGGGCGGATCTTGCGCTTGTAGGCGTGCATCGCCAGCACGAAATCCTCCCTGGGCCAGTTGGTGATGGATGGAATGCCCTCGTCATTGCCATCGCTCTGGTGGCAGGTGGTGCATTCGCTGGACAGGTATTCGCCGTAGTCCCGGTCGCCGACGATGGACAGAACCTCTGGCGGCAGCTCCACCTCGGGTTTGCGGGCGGTCGGGTCGGCCTCGGGGATGTTCTGGGGGTTGTCGGAGAACCGGCGCAGGTAGGCCAACACGTCGGCGCGGTCCTGCGGGTCTTCCAGCCCGTCGAAGCTCATGCGTGTGCCGGTGACAAGGGTCTTGGGGTTTTCCAGGTAGGCATCCAGCGTGTCGAGGTGCCACACCAGCCCATCGGCGCCGGCGCGTTGCAACCCGTCGGAATAGCGATAGTCCCCGGCGACGGAGGCCGCGGGGCGGCCGAATATGCCGTTGAGATGCGGACCGATCCCGTTCTCGGCGCCCTTGCCGACCTGGTGACAGCCCGAGCAATATTCAAACACCTCGGCGCCGCGTTCAGGGTTGCCAATTTGTTCGGCCGGTGCCGCGCCGGACGCGGCGATGAGAGTGGCCAGGGCCAGTGCCCAGGTTCGGCATATCGGCATGATTCCTCCTCCCAAAGTGAATCGATGCAATTGTCAGGCCCGGACTCTACCCGCGGGCAGATACGGGGCCGGTTGCCCGGCCCCGCCACCTTTCGCCTATTGCGAGAAGGATTTGAGGTATTCGGTCACCGCGGCGATGTCTTCATCCTTGCGCAGGCCGGGAAAGGCCATCTTGGTGCCCTTCACGAAATCGCGGGGCTTGGCGAAGAAGGCTGCGAGCGCCTCTTCATCCCAGGTCTGGCCAGCCTCGCCCATGTCCGAGAGCGTCGCGGAGTAGCGGAAGTCATCGACCGCGGCCATCTGGCGGCCCACGACGCCGTTGAGGTGCGGGCCAGTGCGGTTCTGGGCGCCCTCGCCGATCATGTGGCAGGCCTTGCACTTGCGGAACACCTTTTCACCCTCGGCGACCAGTTCGGGGTCGAGCGCGGCCTCCTGAACGGGGGCCTCATTTGCGGCATCCGTCTCTGCGGTCGCCTCTTCTGTGGCCTCCTGCGTGGCTGGTGCGGCGGCCTCGTCCTCGGACGCGGCGCCCTCTTCTTCGGGGGTCACGTCCAGAACGGCGGCGCGCATGGTGATCTCGACCTCGTCCTTGCAGTTTTCCATGCAAGGCTCGCCCGAGAAGCGCCCGTATTCCGTATCCGGGCGGTCATCGATGATGAAGCCGTCGGCATTGGGCATCTCGACCTCGAGGAAGTTCTCGTTCGACAGAACGAAGTCGTCCTCGACGATGTAGTTCGAGTAGAGGATGTAGGCGACGATGGCATAGACCTCGTCAGGCTCCAGCGACTGCGCGTTCCCATAGGGCATTGAGCGATGCACATAGTCCCACGCGGTGGACAGGTGCGGCCAGTAAGAGCCAACGGTTTTCACCGGATCCTTGTCGGCCAGCGTGCCCTCGCCCCCGGCGAGGGAGGGCCAGTTGCCGACGCCCTCGGCGAAATCGCCATGGCAGACGGCGCAATTCTCGACGAACAGTTCCTCGCCGGTCAACACGTCGCCCGAGCCTTCGGGAAGGCCGGTGCCATCGGGGCTGACATCAAGGTTCCATGCCGCGATTTCCTCGGGGAGCGCGGGGCGGCCCAGGCCAAACTGGCCATCGGCCTTGGCGTCGCTGGCCACCGCCGCGGCGATCAGCATCGAGTCGATGTTCCCCTCGGCCTGCGCCAGGGTATCGGCGGCTTCGGGCATGGGGACGACGTTGCGATCGGCGAAGTTGTAGGCGCCGGTCAGCATGGCCGCGGCCGCAACGGTGAGCGTGCCGTACAGCTTAAGAGATTTCGACATTTTCGGCCTCCCCGTCGGACTTGACCCACCAGGTCTGGATACAATTGTTGTGATAGATCGAGTTCTCGCCGCGCACCTCGCGCAGGGCGTCCTTGGTCGGCTGGACGTAGCCGGTTTCATCCATTGCGCGCGACTGGAGAAGCATTTCCTCGCCCTGCCAGTCGTGATCGAGGTAGAAGCGCGTTACCGCCTTGTCCTGCGGATCGGCGGCAAGGCGTGCCTGTTGCCAGGTCTTGCCGCCATCGACGGTCACATCGACACGGGTGATCTTGCCGTGGCCGGACCAGGCCAGCCCGGTGATCACCAGCGGGCCGTGGCCGTGCGTGATGGGAGATTGCGGCGAAGGCGAAGTGACAACGGACTTCGCGTCCATCACCCATGTCCATTTGCGCGAGGTGCCGTTCGCCAGCGTGTCGGTGTACTTGCTGGTTTCCTCGCGGCTTTCGACGGGGCCATCGGTGACCTCGACCCGGCGGAGCCACTTGACCCACATGTTGCCTTCCCAGCCCGGCACGACCAGGCGCACCGGATAGCCGTGTTCCTTGCGCAGGGCCTCGCCGTTGGCCTTGAAGGCGACGAGCACGTCTTCCATCGCCTTTTCCAGCGGGATCGAGCGGCCGTTGGAGGAGGCATCGGCGCCCTCGACATAGACCCATTTGCCCTCGGTCTGAACACCGGCCTCTTTCAGCAAGGTGCCGAGGGGGACACCGGAATATTCCATGTTGTGGATCATCCCGTGGGTGAACTGCGCGCCGTTAAGCTGTGCGCCCGCCCATTCCATGCCGGTGTTGGCGGCGCATTCGCAGAAATGCACCCGGTTGACGCGCGGGAACCGCTCCAGATCCTCGTAGGTGAAGACCAGCGGCGTATCGACCAGCCCGTTGATCATCAGGCGGTAATCTTCCTTGCGCAGCTCGATCGCGCCGGAGTGGTGCCGCTCAAACGCGCAGCCCTGCGGCGTGATGGTGCCATCGAGCGCGTGGATCGGGGTGAAGTTGATCGAGCTGATCGTGTCGGCGGTGAGCCATTCCACGTTGCGCCGCACCACGTCCGATTCAAACCGGATCGGCAGGCCGTAGGGGGTGGCATCCACCCCGTCGCCCAGGCCCTGCGCCCAGGGCTGCGTTTCGGTAATCAGCGGATCGGGGCCCGCGGCCCGTGCCATGGTGGCCCCGGCCACCGCGCCCCCCGCTGCCAGCGCCCCCTTGAGCACGGCGCGCCGCGAGGGCTTTTTACCATTGAAGCTGACCGTCATCTGTCTTTGCCTCCTATCAGATCATCAAATTCGTTTACATGAATTTGATGGGTCGAGCAATTCCCATTCGGACCGGGGCGCAAGGCCCCTTACCGAGGTTTAGAACGGGCTGGCGCCCGCGATCAGGTGCCTGACACCTTGACACTGTTGTTCGGTGCGACCGAAACGGTGCCCTGCTTGCGGATATGGCTTTCGACCACATCCCAGATCTTCGGCCCCTCGGTGCCCTCATTGACGCTGGCCCAGCCGGCGACGACGTAGTTTTTCGACGGGTCGATCTTTTCGCCGGTGCTCAGCAAGGTCATATCGCTGATGCGTTCACCCTGTTTCCTGGAAATGTCGATCCGGTAGCCCAGGCCGCCAACGCGCACCATGTCGCCGCCCTGCTGGTAGTAGGGATCGGGGTTGAACAGGTTGTCGCCCACGTCTTCGAGCACGACCTTGATGAACTCGCCGGTCATTTCGGTGCGGTAGGCCTCGGGATAGGTCATCGAGGTGACGTTGAAGATATCCTCGCGGGTGATGTCCTGCCCCGGCAGGATGCTGGGGCCCCAGCGGACGCCGGGGGACATGGCGATATCCGCCTCGCGCTCGGAAATCAGCGCGTCGCAGATCAGGTCATCCCAGGTGCCGTTGAAATTGCCGCGCCGGTAAAGCAGGCTGTCGGTCTTGCCGATCACCTCTTCCAGCTCGGCCTTGAAGGGGGCGCGCTGCGCGTCGATCACGGCGGTGACGTCCTTGTCCGGCTCGATCACGTCCGAGAAGATCGGGATCAGCTTGTGACGAAAGCCCATCATCTGACCATCGCGCACGTCCAGATCCACGCGGCTGACGAATTTGCCGTTGGAGCCGCTGGCGACGATGATGGTGTCGCCCACCAGCACCGGCTCGGGCAGGGCATCGTGGGTGTGGCCGGACAGGATCACGTCGATGCCCTGAACCTTGCCGGCCATCTTCTTGTCCACGTCAAAGCCGTTGTGCGACAGGCAAACGACAAGCTCGGCGCCCTTGGCGCGCACCTCGTCCACCATGGCCTGCATGTTCTCATCACGGATGCCGAAGCTGTAGTCGGGGAACATCCAGCCGGGATTGGCGATCGGCATGTAGGGGAACGCCTGCCCGATCACGGCGATCCTGGTGCCGCCGCGCTCGAAGAACTTGTAGGGGGGGAACTCGGCCGCGGGTTCGTCCCACATCTTGTCAAAGATGTTCTGGCCAAGCGCGGCAAAGGGCAGATCGGCGACGATGTCGCGCACGCGGTCCTGGCCGAGCGTGAATTCCCAGTGGAAGGTCATCGCGTCGGGCTGCAGCGCGTTCATCACGTTGACCATATCCTGCCCTTCGGTGTGATAGCAGGTATAGGAGCCGTGCCAGGTGTCGCCGCCATCCAGCAGCAGCGCATCCGGGCGGTCGGCGCGGATCGCGTTTATCACGGTCGCGACGCGGTCCATCCCGCCGACGCGGCCGTATTCGCGGGCCAGGGCAGTGAAATCATTGTACGTCAGCGCGTAATGCGAGGGGCTGCCATCGTCGATGCCATAGAGGCGGCGGAAATCGGCGCCCGTGACGTGCGGCACTTGACCCTTGTTCGCGCCGACACCGATGTTGATCTCGGGTTCGCGGAAATAGATCGGTTTGATCTGGGCGTGGATGTCGGTGATGTGGATCAGCGAGACGTTGCCGAAGGTATCGAATTCCAGCAATTGATCCTGCGTCAGCTTTTGTTGCGCGGCCAGTCGGCCCCACTGGCCAAACCCGGACGCACCGTAAAGGGCGGAAGCCGCCATGCTGACCTGAAGAAAATCGCGGCGTGAGATCATGTCCCGAAGCTCCAACTAGTATGCAGGTGAGTGTCTGTCCATGCCGCGGTGCCATACCGGGCACCATGGAAGGACACTTGGACCGCCAGGCGCCGTGACGCGCCGGCAGGGGGTGCCGGGGGCCGTTGCCCGCCCCCGGCGAACGGTATCAGTTGCGCACTGACGGTCCTTCGACCGACAGGCCGTTGCCACGGCTGGCGACATACAATTCGAGCGCGATGAAATCATCGCCGCCGGGCTTGAAGGTTTCCGCCCGCGTATCGCGCACACAGCCCTTGAAACGCGCGTGAACGGTGTTCAGCTTGGCGTTCTTGAGGCGGTAGGTCGGGAAGCCGTTGATCTGCCCCTGGCTGAGGTGGTCGGCGCGGATCATGTTGCCGTAGTTCTGCTCGTGGCAGTTGGCGCAGGACAGCTCAAGCTGCCCGGTGCGGGTATAGTAGAGCTCCTTGCCCTTTTCCCAGGTTTCGCGCGCCGGGCCGTCGATGGCCACGTTCACGGGCATTCCGCGCGATTGCACGGCGATCAGGGCCTCCATGTTCGCCATCTGGCCGCTGGTATAGCCGTAAGGCTCGGCGCCCATGTTGTTTTCGCGGCAGTCGTTGATCTGCATCGCGACGGTCTGCACCTCGCCGGCGTCCTCGTCCCACTTGGGATAAGTGGCGCGCACGCCCTTCATGCTGGAGGGATCTTCGTGGCAGGAGGCGCAGGATTTACCCTCGGAACCTTCGACCCTGTTCCACTGCGCCCGGCCCTCATCGACGAAGATCATGCCGGAGTTGTCGAAGTCGTCCATCTGCAGGGCCTGGGTTTCGTCCGAGCGGAAGTGCCAGCCCGACATGATCTCGGGCAGCGCGCCGTCCAGGTGGGCGGGCGCAGCGGCCTTGGTGGTCATCTCGATCTCGCCATTGATAACGAGGGTGTCATCATCGGGATCAGCCGCCACCAGTCCGGGAACCGAGAAAAGCACTGCGGCTATTGCCGTCATTGCGTTGAATTTCATTTAGTTTCCTCCCTTGGGTCGCCCGGCCCCGCAGACATGCGGGGCACGGGTGCCTTGTGATTATAAGCCAGATCAGGCCATCGCCACGGTCTTGGTGTCGGTGTAGACATCGCCATCGTCGTCATACCAGGTAAAGACCATGTCGCCCGCTTCGGGGATCTTTGCTTCGAATTCGAAGTAGGGGTTGGTCGAAATCGCCGGCTGCATCTCGACATCGATGATGCTGGCGCCGTTGAATTCGCAGGTAAAGCGGTGGATGATCGAGCGCGGGATGACGTTGCCGTCGCTATCCTTGCGCTGTCCCGATTCCATCTTGTGGCTGATCAGCGTCTTGATGGTCACCACTTCGCCGGCTTCTGCCGAGCGGGGCGCCTTGACGCGGGGTCGAACTCCAGATGCCATTTGGTATCTCCTTTGATTAGCCGCCGCAGCCGCCGATTGTCACTTTCACTTCCGAGCTGGCGCGGGCAAAGCTGCCATCGGCCAGCTTGGCGATGGCCACGACTTCTTGCGTGCCCGCCAGGCGGATGCGGGTCGAAGCGCTTTGCGATCCGGCCAGTTCGCCGAAATTGAAGGTCGCCACGCCCGGTGTCGGGTTGCCCATGGCCAGCACCATGATGGCGCTGGCGCCATCGGCGCTGACCGAAATCGGAACCGTGTTGCCGTTTTCCGCGATCTCGGGCGCGGTCAGGGTCACGCCGCCTTCGGCCACGTCAGCCCCGCCGGTGAAGGCGGTGATTGCGTCGTCGGACGCCGCGTTGACCCGGAAGGGCAGCACCGTCATCGCCGCGGCCCCCAGCCCAAGCGCCAGCGTATCGCGTCTTGAGAATTCCATTTTCGTCTCCTTGCTCATGTTGGTCAGGATCACTCTTCCTTGAGCGTTGTCAGGAAGGCGACCACGTCCTCGATCTGCTGTGCGGACAGCAGCGGGTCCAGCGGCCCGTCGGGCGCCTTGCCGGTGTAGCCGTTACCGGGGCGAATGAAGCCATCGGTCTTGTAGTAGGCTGGCATGACCGTTCCCGGATATGTTTTCTTGGCATTGCTCACGATGCCGCGCAGTTCCGTCTGGTTCCAGCGATCGGCAACGCCATCGAGGGTCGGCCCCACTTCGCCATGGAAGGGCGCATCGTTCAGCGCCGTTACCTTGTGGCACGAAATGCAGTTGCCCAGCGACTTGGTCTTCATGATCCTGGCGCCGTTCTCGGGGTCGCCCGGCTGACCGGACAACGACTGCGTCACCGCGCCGTAATCATCGAATGTCACATCCGCGGGCGCGACCGGGTTGGCCAACGCCGCGCCGGCAACGAACGTCGCCGCCAGTGTCAGTGTTGAAAGCTTCATGTTTCCTCCCATGGCTAACGGTTCTTGCTGTGGTTAGCTCGGTATACAGTAGTTCACGGGGTGTCGTTAACGCAACAACAAATTCACGTAAATGAATTTCAAAATCCGTCAACGCTCCCCCGGCGGTGCCGCGTTATTGTGTCACCATTCGCGCGACATATTTCTGAAACGGCTCATCCCCCTCATATCGTTTCTCTTTTACCCAACGCAGCATGGCCATCGTGGTGCCCTTGCCGAA
>CAZOKA010000094.1:0-4715 GCA_964580265.1 uncultured Rhodobacterales bacterium
CGGCCCGGCGATGCGCGGCGGCCTGCGGCCGCTATTTCGCGCATTGGGGCCAAGCCTCAACGTCCGCTTCAGGCCAGAAAGGGCACGGGAGCTATTTGCCAGGTGGCGAACAGCGGGGCGTGTCGTGTTCATTCGCATTCACGCGATTCGCTGTAACACCTGCGTCTCAACAAGGTTAATCCTGCACCGCTGGTTTGGCCGGTCTTGCGCCGGAACGACGCGCGGTGAACCGGGGCAAGGCGCGCCGTGTTAACGATCCGCGTATTGCCCAAAACGGGCGTTTGAGCGCCTGAAATGCAAGATTCGTACAGGGGCAAAAACCCGATGACGCGGCGCGGCCGCCTGTCCCAACGATGGCTGCCTCGCTTGTTTCCGGGGCCGCCCATGCGCACCGCCCGAATCCCTGATACCTTAAAAAAGTGTAATGAATACGGGCGCTTGTGCGGCGGCCCGATTTGACTGCACGTATGCCGCGCGGGTAGACTCATGCGCCATGCCGCACCTGCGCGCCCGGATCATCGCGGGCCGCGCGGCATGTGGAGGGCACCAAAACAAACAGCGCATGAGGCAGAGCAACCAGATGATTTTGACCACCCCCGAAACGGGACAATCGTCGCTGGGTCTGGCCATCGAAACGGTGGAACAGCAACTGGCCGACATGAAGGCCGACCTTCTGAACCTGCAACGCAGGATCACCTCGGGCGATTTCGACGCGCTCAAGGACGGCACCAAGGTCACGGGCGAGATACGCCAATGGCTGAAACTCGCATTGGAAACGGAGATCAGACTTGAAGAACGCCGCAAACAGCATGACGGAATCGTCAATCACTACGCCATCGATTTTGAAGAAGCCCGCGATCAGATCGGGGGCCGGCTGGATCGTCTCCGCGCCGCACAGTGTCCAACAGGAGTTTCTGAACAGCCTGACTAACGGGGAATTGCTGGCGCTGCCCTACCTGTTCGAGTTCTGGGCGATGGACCATCAATTGCCGCCCGAGGGCGATTGGCGCACATGGGTCGTCATGGGCGGGCGCGGCGCAGGCAAGACACGCGCGGGCGCCGAATGGGTGCGCGCCCAGGTCGAGGGGGCGCGACCGATGGATGCGGGCGCATGCAGCCGCGTGGCGCTGGTGGGCGAGACGGTGGACCAGGTGCGCGAGGTGATGGTGTTCGGCGAAAGCGGCATCCTGGCTTGCGCGCCGCCCGACCGGCGGCCGGTCTGGCAGGCGGGGCGCAAGCGGCTGCTGTGGCCCAACGGCGCCACGGCGCAGGTGTTCTCGGCGCATGATCCCGAGGCGCTGCGCGGGCCGCAATTCGACGCGGCCTGGGTTGACGAGATGGCCAAGTGGAAGCGGCTGGGCGCGACCTGGGACATGCTGCAATTCGGGCTGCGCATCGGGGCGCGGCCACGGGTCTGCGTGACCACGACGCCGCGCAACGTGGGCGTCTTGAAGGATATCCTGGAGTTGGACAGCACGGTCGTGACGCAGGCCCCGACCGAGGCCAACCGCGCCAACCTGGCCGAGAGTTTCCTGGACGAGGTGCGGGCGCGCTATGCCGGCACGCGGATCGGGCGGCAGGAACTGGACGGGGTCTTGATCGACGAGGCGGAGGATGCGCTGTGGTCCAGCTCGATGCTGGACCGGGGGCGCTGCGCGGTGCCGGAGGCGGCCGAGATGGATCGCATCGTGGTGGCGGTGGACCCGCCGGTGAGCGGACATGCCGGATCGGACGCGTGCGGCATCGTGGTGGTGGGCGCGCGCACGCGCGGGCCGGTGCAGGACTGGCGCGCCTGGGTGCTGGAGGATGCCAGCGTGCGCGGCGTGCGCCCGACCGAGTGGGCCGAACGCGCGGTCGAGGCGATGGAGCGTTGGGGCGCGGGGCGTCTGGTGGCCGAGGTCAACCAGGGCGGCAACCTGGTGGAGGAGGTGATCCGGCAGGTTGCGCCGCTGGCGCCGGTCACCAAGGTGCACGCGCGCCAGGGCAAGGCGGCCCGCGCCGAGCCGGTGGCGGCGCTTTATGAGCAGGGGCGGGTTCAACATGCGGGCGGCGCCGGGCTGGCGGCGCTGGAGGACGAGATGTGCGCGATGACGGCGCACGGCTTCGAGGGGCGGGGCAGCCCGGACCGGGTGGATGCGCTGGTGTGGGCGTTGCACGAGGTGATGATCGCGCCGGCGTCCAAGTGGCGCGACCCGAGGATGCGCGCGCTGTGATCGGGCGTTGTTAACGGCTTGCCCGCATGGTGACGGGCAAGCCGCCACTGTCGCAGGTGGCACCAGGCAAGGCAGCAGCGAGGAGCGAGAAACGCATGGTATTGGAGATGTTTCGGCGCGGCACGGGGGCGACGACGGCGGGCGGGGCCCCCGGCGAGCGCAAGGCCAGCGCCACCGCCCGCGTGGTGGCGTGGCAGGGCGGCTCGGGCCGCGTGGCATGGAGCCCGCGCGACACCCGCGCCCTGACGCGCAACGGCTACCTGGGCAACCCGGTGGTTTATCGCTGCATCAGGATGATCGTCGAGGCGGCGGCGACGCTGCCGCTGGAGGTGCATGATGATGGCGGGCGCCATGAGGTGCATCCGGTGCTGGCGCTGCTGGCGCGGCCCAACGCGGCGCAGGGCAAGGCGGATATGCTGGAGGCGCTTTACGGGCAGATATTGCTGAGCGGGGATGGCTATATCGAGGCGGTGGGCGGCGCGGATGGCGGCGCGCTGCCGGGGGAGTTGCATGTGCTGCGCTCGGACCGGATGAGCCTGGTGCCCGGCGCGGATGGCTGGCCGGTGGCGTATGATTACACGGTCGGCGCGCGCAAGCACCGCTTTGACGTGCGCGGGCCGGTGCCGCAGGTGTGCCATATCCGCAATTTCCACCCGCAGGATGACCATTACGGGCTGTCGCCGTTGCAGGCGGCGGCGCAGGCGCTGGACGTGCATAACGCGGCGAGCAGGTGGTCCAAGGCGCTGTTGGACAACGCGGCGCGGCCGTCGGGGCGATCGTCTACAACGGCGGCGAGGGGCAGGGCACCCTGGGCGCGGACCAGTATGACCGCCTGGTGGCCGAGATGGAAAGCTATCACCAGGGCGCGCGCAACGCGGGGCGGCCGATGTTGCTGGAGGGGGGGCTGGACTGGAAACCGATGGGGTTTTCGCCCGCCGACATGGAATTCCAGAAGACCAAGGAGGCGGCCGCGCGCGAGATTGCGCTGGCTTTCGGGGTGCCGCCGATGCTGCTGGGGATACCGGGCGATGCGACCTATGCCAACTACCAGGAAGCCAACCGCGCGTTTTACCGGCAGACGGTGTTGCCGATGTGCCTGCGGGTTCTGGCGTTGGTGGCCGAGTGGCTGATGGGGTTCACCGGCGAGTCGGGTCTGCGGGTGTCTCCCGACCTGGACCAGGTGCCGGCGCTGGCCGCCGAGCGCGAGTCGCAGTGGCGGCGGGTGACGCGGGCGGATTTCCTGACCCCGGCGGAGAAGCGCCGGATGCTGGGCCTGTCGCCGACCCCCGCGCCCGATCCGGGCGGTGCGCGCGATGCGTGAGACGCGCCAGCCCCGGCCCTATGGGTTCGAGGCGTTCGATTGCGCGCCGGCGCTGCGGCTGGAGGCGCATGAGCGGGTGTCGAAGCTGCACATAGAGGCGTTGCAGGAGCGCGCCCGGAAACTGGAAGAGGCGATGGAGAAGCTGGAGCGCCGGTTGTGGCTGACGGTGTACGGCGTGCTGGGCGTGATCCTGGCGCAGGCGTTTCAGTCGATCCTGAGCGCCGCCCCATGAACGAGATCAAAGCGAGGATGCACGAGATGCAGGACGATACCGGATTGGAGCGGAAATTCTGCCGCTTCGACAAGGAGTTGACGGTCACCGACGGGACCGGGATCGCGGGCTATGCCAGCCTGTTCGGCGCCACCGACCAGGGCGGCGACGTGGTTGCGCCGGGGGCTTATGGCGCGTCGCTGAAGCGGCTGGGCGCCGAGGGGCGGCGGGTCAAGATGCTGTGGCAGCATGATCCGGGCGCGCCGATCGGTATCTGGGACGAGGTGCGCGAGGACGCGCGGGGCCTTTATGTGAAGGGGCGGCTTCTGGACAGCGTGGAAAAGGGCCGCGAGGCGGCGGCGCTGATCGCGGCGGGCGCGATCGAGGGGCTGTCGATCGGGTATCGCACGGTGCGCGCCATACGCGGCGAGGGGGGGCGGCGGCTGCTCAAGGAACTGGAGCTTTGGGAGGTGTCGCTGGTGACGTTCCCGATGCTGCCCAGTGCGCGGGTGGGGGCCAAGGGCGACAGCCTGGGCCATGACGCCCTGCGCGAATTGGCGGCGGTGTTTGGCGACGCCCGCCGCGATCTGGCGCGCGACTGACGCGGGCGCAGACAGGCATCTGAAACCTTTGAGAGGGACGACATGAGCAAGACCGAGCCAAGGGCGCGGGCCGGGGAAGATGTGCCCCCGATGTCCGAACTGAAATCCGCAGTGGCGGGTTTCGTGAGCGATTTCAAAAGCTTTCAAGACGATTTCGACGACAGGCTGCAACAACATGAAGAGCGACTGACCATGCTGGACAAGAAAACCCGAACCAATGCCGCGACACGCCCGGCGCTGTCGATCACGGCCGAGGCCGAAGTGCCCCACCAGAAGGCGTTTGGCGCCTACCTGCGCAGCGGCGACGATGATGCGCTGCGCGGCTTGCCGCTGGATGATCGCCAGTCGGTGGAGCAAACACTGCGTTC
>CAZOKA010000094.1:4725-8712 GCA_964580265.1 uncultured Rhodobacterales bacterium
GCCAGGTAGGGCGGCAGCGTGAGATGCATGAAAATGCACTGCCCTACCTGGTGGACCCGCAGACCGCCGAGACGGTGCGCGGGGTCTTGAACTCGACCGCGTCGCTGCGCAGCGTGGCCAACGTGGTGGCGGTCGAGGCGACGTCGTATGACGTGCTGGTCGATCATTCGGATGTCGGCCACGGCTGGAGCACCGAAAGCGCCGGCGTGAGCGAGAGCGCGACGCCCGTCATCGACCGGATCAGCATCCCGCTGCACGAGCTGAGCGCGATGCCCAAGGCCAGCCAGCGGTTGCTGGATGACAGCGCCTTCGACGTGGAAAACTGGCTGGCCGAGCGGATCGCCGACAGGTTCACCCGCGCCGAGGCGGCGGCGTTTGTCGGCGGCGACGGGGTGGACAAGCCCAAGGGCTTTTTGACCCATGCGCAGGTGGACAACGATGTCTGGACCTGGGGCAACCTGGGTTATGTGCCGACGGGCGCGGATGGCGCGTTTGATGGGCCGGACGCGATCGTGGACCTGGTTTATGCGCTGGGCGCGCAATACCGGGCGGCGGCGGTGTTCGTCATGAATTCGAAAACCGCGGGGCATATCCGCAAGATGAAGGATGCCGAGGGCCGGTTCCTGTGGACCGATGGCCTGGCGGCGGGCGAACCTGCGCGGCTGATGGGGTACAAGGTGTTGATCGCCGAGGACATGCCCGACATCGCCAGTGGTGCGGCGGCGGTGGCGTTCGGCGATTTCGCCAGCGGCTATACCGTGGCCGAGCGCCCGGACCTGCGGGTGCTGCGCGATCCGTTCAGCGCCAAGCCGCATGTCCTGTTCTACGCGACCAAGCGCGTGGGCGGCGACGTGAGCGATTTCGCGGCGATCAAGCTGCTGAAATTCGCCATTTCCTGAGCGATGCGGTGGATGGCCCGCCCCTTGGCGGGGGCGGGCCGACGCGGGCGGCCCGGCGACGGGGCGCGGTGCGGCGGGGACGGAAACTTCGGAGTTGATCCATGATGTTAGTCGAAGAGACCACCGTGCCCGACGCGGCGCTACCGGTGGCGGAATTCAAGGCCCATCTGCGGCTTGGCACCGGTTTTGCCGAGGATGCGGTGCAGGACGGTCTGGTGCGCAGTTTCCTGCGCGCGGCGCTGGCCGCGATCGAGGCGCGGACCGGCAAGATATTGATCGAGCGGGATTTCTCGTGGGTGCTGGCGGATTGGCGCGACCCGGTGGCGCAGGCGCTGCCGGTGGCGCCGGTGACGCAGGTACAGGAGGTGGTGATCACCGACCGGCTGGGCGGCGAGACGGTGCTGGCGCCGGGGCAATACCGGCTGGAGGCGGACATGCAGCGGCCGCGTTTGGTGGCGGCGGGCGCGTGCCTGCCGGTGGTCCCGCGCGGGGGCGCGGCGCGGCTGTTGTTTCGCGCGGGGTTTGGCGCGGGCTGGGCCGATATCCCGGCCGATCTGGCGCAGGCGGTGCTGCTGCTGGCGGCGCATTACTACGAGTATCGCGACGAGGTGTCGCTGAGCCGGGGGTGCATGCCGTTCGGGGTGTCCTCGCTGATCGAGCGGTACCGCACGGTGCGCCTGCTGGCGGGGCATGGGCGATGAGCGCGCCGGTGTTGAACCGGGCGCTGCTGCTGGAGACACCGGCGCGGCAGCCCGACGGGGCGGGGGGGTATGCCGCCGGTTGGGTGGCGCTGGGCACGGTGTGGGCGGCGCTGGAGGCGCGCACCGGGCGCGACGCGGGCGGCGAGGGCGCGGCGCTGGCGCTGATGCGCTACCGGATCGTGCTGCGCGCGGCGCCCGAGGGCAGCACCATGCGGCCGCATGCGGGGCAGCGGTTTCGCATGGGTGCGCGGGTGTTCCGCATCCAGGCGGTGGCCGAGCATGACGCGCGGGCGCGCTACCTGGAGTGTTTCGCGCAAGAGGAGGAGGCGACATGAGCTATGGCGTGTCGGCGGCGCTGCAACGCGCGGTTTACGAGCATCTTGCGGCGGATGGGCAGGTGGCGGCGCTGGCGGGGGGCGCGGTTTTCGACGCCCCGCCCGAGGGCGCGCTGCCGCCGCTATACGTCAGCCTTGGCCCCGAGTCGGTGCGCGACCGATCCGACAAGACGGGGCGCGGGGCGGCGCATGATTTCACCGTGTCGGTGGTGACCGAGGCGGGCGGTTTCGACGCGGCGAAAACGCTGGCGGGGGCGGTGAGCGATGCGCTGCTGGGGGCGGATCTGGTGCTGGTGCGGGGGCGGCTGGTGGGCCTGTCGTTCCTGCGGGCAAAGGCGGCCCGCGCGGCGCGCGGGCGGCTGAGGCGGATCGATTTGCGGTTTCGGGCGCGGGTTGACGACAACTGAATTCTCAAGATCGGAGTGATGACATGGCAACGCAGAATGGCAGGGATCTGTTGATCAAGGTGGACCTGACCGGCGACGGGCAGTTCCAGACGGTGGCGGGGCTGCGGGCGACGCGGATCAGCTTCAACGCCGAGCGGGTGGATGTGACCAGCCTGGAATCGGCGGGCGGCTGGCGCGAATTGCTGGCCGGCGCGGGGGTGAAATCGGCCGAGATCAGCGGCTCGGGCGTGTTTCGCGACGCCGACACGGACGAGCGCGCGCGGCAGATATTCTTTGACGGGGAGGTGCCCGATTTCCAGGTGGTGATCCCCGATTTCGGCATCATCGGGGGGCCGTTCCAGATTACCGCGATCGAATATGCCGGCAGCCATGATGGCGAGGCCAGTTACGAGCTGTCGCTGGCGTCGGCCGGGGCGCTGAGCTTCGTGGCGGTGTGAGCATGGCCAACCCCTATGCAGGCGAGGTGGCGCTGATCGTGGATGGCCAGCGGCACGTGCTGAAGCTGACGCTGGGGGCGCTGGCCGAGCTTGAGGCGGCGCTGCGGGCGGACACGCTGGTGGCGCTGACCGAGCGGTTCGAGGCGGGCCGGTTTTGCAGCCGCGACATCATCGCGGTGCTGGTGGCGGGGCTGCGCGGGGGCGGCTGGCGCGGCACGGCGGCCGACCTGGCCTGTGCCGAGGTGGCGGGCGGCCCGATGGCGGCGGCGCGTGCGGCGGCGGAGTTGCTGGCGCGGGCGTTCTCCCTGCCGGGCGAGGACGAGGGATGAGCGCGATCGACTGGCCGGTGCTGATGCGCGCGGGGCTGCGGGGGCTGGGCCTGCGGCCGGCGGACTTCTGGGCGCTGACGCCGGCCGAGTTGATGCTGCTGCTGGGGCATGGCGGGGCGGCGGCGCCGCTGGGGCGCTCGCGGTTGGAGGAAATGCTGCGCGAGTGGCCCGATACGGGCGGCGGCGCGGGGGACGAGGAAAGGGGCGATCATGGCTGAGGGCGGCGAGATCGGCGATCTTGAGGCGCAAGTGGATGCGCTGGAGGCATCCATGGGTGCGGCGGCCAACGTGGCGGGCGCGTTCGACGGCGAGTTGCGGCGTATGCGCGGGGCGCTGGCCGATACCGGGCGCGACCTGGCGACGTTGGAGCGCGGGTTTGGCCGCGGGTTGCGGCGGGCGTTCGACGGGGTGGTGTTCGACGGTGTGAAGCTGTCGGATGCGCTGCGCGGTGTGGCGCAGAGCATGGCCGACACCGCCTATTCCGCTGCCGTGCGCCCGGTGACACGGCACCTGGGCGGGCTGCTGGCCGATGGTGTCGGGCAGGCGGTGAGCGGCCTGCTGCCGTTCGCCGATGGCGCGGGGTTCGCGCAGGGGCGGGTGAGGCCCTTTGCCAGTGGCGGCGTGGTCAGCGGGCCGGTGAGCTTTCCCATGCGGGGCGGCGCCACGGGCCTGATGGGCGAGGCGGGCCCAGAGGCGATCATGCCGCTGGCGCGCGGGCCAGATGGCAAGCTGGGCGTGCGGGCAGGCGCGGGCGCTGCGCGCCCGGTGCAGGTGGTGATGAATATCTCCACGCCTGATGTGGAGGGATTTCGCCGCTCGCAAAGCCAGATCGCCGCGCAGATGGGCCGCGCGATGATGCGCGGGCAGCGCAACAGGTAG
>CAZOKA010000095.1:0-8653 GCA_964580265.1 uncultured Rhodobacterales bacterium
TGCTGCGCGCGATCTTTGGCGAGAAGGCCAGCGACGTGCGCGACACGAGCTTGCGTGTGAAGCCGGGCGATTTCGGCACGGTTGTCGAGGTGCGCGTGTTCAACCGCCACGGCGTGGAAAAAGACGAGCGGGCGTTGCAGATCGAGCGCGAGGAAGTCGAGCGCCTGGCGCGCGACCGCGATGACGAGCTGGCGATCCTTGATCGTAACATCTATGCCCGTCTGAAGCCGCTGATCCTTGGCAAAGTGGCCGTAAAGGGCCCCAAGGGCGTCAAGGCGAACTCGGAAATTACCGAGGAGTTGCTGGAAACGCTGACCCGTGGCCAGTGGTGGCAACTGGCGCTCAAGGACGAGGCCGATGCGCAGATCGTCGAGGCCCTGCACGAACAGTACGAGGCGCAGAAGCGTGCGCTGGATCATCGGTTCGAAGACAAGGTTGAGAAGGTCCGCCGCGGCGACGACCTGCCGCCGGGCGTGATGAAGATGGTCAAGGTCTTCATCGCGGTGAAGCGCAAGATCCAGCCGGGCGACAAGATGGCCGGCCGTCACGGCAACAAGGGTGTCGTCAGCCGGGTGATCCCGATGGAGGACATGCCGTTCCTGGCGGACGGTACGCCAGTGGATGTCTGTCTCAACCCGCTGGGCGTGCCCAGCCGGATGAACGTGGGTCAGATTCTGGAGACGCACATGGGATGGGCCAGCCGGTCCCTGGGCCTGCAGGTGGACGAGGCGCTGGCGGAGTATCGCCGCTCGGGCGACCTGACGCCGGTGCGCGAAACCATGCAGTCCGTCTATGGTGACGAGGTCTACGAAGAGGGTCTGAAGGATCTTGACGAAGGTGCCCTTGTCGAGGCTGCCGGCACCGTCTTGCACGGTATCCCGATCGCCACGCCCGTGTTCGACGGCGCCAAGGAAGAGGACATCAACGATGCCCTTATCCGTGCGGGCTTTGACCATTCGGGGCAGTCAGTTGTGTATGACGGCCGCACCGGCGAGGCGTTTTCGCGCCCCGTGACTGTGGGGGTGAAATACCTGCTCAAACTGCATCACCTTGTCGACGACAAGATCCACGCGCGTTCGACCGGGCCTTACAGCCTGGTCACCCAGCAGCCGCTGGGCGGCAAGGCGCAGTTCGGTGGTCAGCGTCTGGGTGAGATGGAGGTCTGGGCCCTGGAGGCCTATGGCGCCGCCTATACCCTGCAGGAGATGCTGACGGTCAAGTCCGATGACGTGGCTGGCCGGACGAAGGTCTACGAGTCGATCGTCAAGGGCGAGGACAACTTCGAGGCGGGCGTGCCCGAATCCTTCAACGTGTTGGTGAAGGAAGTGCGCGGCCTTGGCCTGAATATGGAACTCCTGGATGCGGAGGAGGACGAGTAAGCGCCGGGCACCGGACCCTTTGAAAGGGTCCGGTCCGTTTTCTTTCCAAGAAAACGGCGCCGCACCGCCCTCCATCCACAGCCTTTAAGGATTTGGAAATGAACCAGGAACTTGCAAACAACCCGTTCAACCCGGTTGCCCCGACCAAAGTCTTTGACGAGATCAAGGTCTCGCTTGCCTCGCCCGAGCGGATCCTCTCGTGGTCCTACGGCGAGATCAAGAAGCCCGAGACCATCAACTACCGCACGTTCAAGCCCGAGCGTGACGGCCTGTTCTGCGCGCGGATCTTTGGCCCGATCAAGGATTACGAATGCCTGTGCGGAAAATACAAGCGCATGAAGTATCGCGGCGTCGTCTGCGAGAAATGCGGCGTTGAGGTGACGTTGCAGAAGGTGCGCCGCGAGCGGATGGGTCATATCGAACTGGCCGCGCCGGTGGCGCATATCTGGTTCCTGAAGTCGCTACCCAGCCGCATCGGCCTGATGCTGGACATGACACTGCGTGACCTGGAGCGTGTCCTGTATTTCGAGAACTACGTGGTGATCGAACCCGGTCTTACCGATCTGCAATATGGGCAGATGATGACCGAGGAAGAGTACATGGATGCGCAGGACCAGTATGGCACGGATGCCTTCACCGCCAATATCGGCGCCGAGGCGATCCGCGAAATGCTGGCCGCGATCGACCTTGAGGGTGAAGCAGAGCAACTGCGCGCCGATCTGAAG
The DNA here is from genome assembly GCA_964580265.1 of uncultured Rhodobacterales bacterium. Classification (GTDB taxonomy): domain Bacteria; phylum Pseudomonadota; class Alphaproteobacteria; order Rhodobacterales; family Rhodobacteraceae; genus Sediminimonas. Next base: position 2,105 of record CAZOKA010000095.1, read on the forward strand.
GAGGCGACGGGAGAGCTGAAGCCCAAGAAGATCATCAAGCGTCTGAAGGTCGTCGAGAGCTTCTTGGAATCCGGCAACCGCCCGGAATGGATGGTGATGACGGTGATTCCCGTGATCCCGCCGGAACTGCGCCCGCTGGTGCCACTGGACGGGGGCCGCTTCGCGACGTCGGATCTGAACGATCTGTATCGCCGGGTTATCAATCGCAACAACCGCCTGAAGCGGCTGATCGAGCTGCGCGCGCCCGATATCATCGTGCGTAATGAGAAGCGGATGTTGCAGGAATCGGTTGACGCGCTGTTCGACAACGGACGCCGCGGCCGGGTCATCACCGGCACCAACAAGCGCCCGCTGAAATCTCTGAGCGATATGCTCAAGGGCAAGCAGGGCCGGTTCCGCCAGAACCTGCTGGGCAAGCGCGTGGACTTCTCGGGCCGGTCCGTCATCGTGACGGGGCCTGAGCTGAAGCTGCACCAGTGCGGCCTGCCCAAGAAGATGGCGCTGGAGCTGTTCAAGCCGTTCATCTATTCGCGGCTGGAGGCCAAGGGCCTGTCGAGCACAGTCAAGCAGGCCAAGAAGCTGGTCGAGAAGGAGCGCCCGGAAGTTTGGGACAGCCTTGACGAGGTGATCCGCGAGCACCCCGTGATGTTGAACCGTGCGCCGACGTTGCACCGCCTGGGTTTCCAGGCGTTCGAGCCGGTCCTGATCGAGGGCAAGGCCATCCAGCTTCACCCGCTGGTTTGCGCCGCGTTCAACGCCGACTTCGACGGTGACCAGATGGCTGTTCACGTGCCGCTGAGCCTTGAGGCGCAGCTTGAGGCGCGGGTTCTGATGATGTCCACCAACAACGTGCTGTCGCCGGCCAACGGTGCGCCGATCATCGTGCCGTCGCAGGACATGATCCTGGGCCTTTACTATACCTCGATCGAACGCGAGGGAATGAAGGGCGAAGGCATGGTCTTTGGCTCCATCGAAGAGGTTCAGTATGCGCTGGATACCGGGGCGGTGCACATGCACGCGAAGGTGACAGCGCGGGTTCCGCAGATCGACGAGGAAGGCAACGAGATCTTCAAGCGCTACGAGACGACACCGGGCCGCGTGCGCCTGGGGGCGTTGATGCCGAAGAACGCCAAGGCACCTTTTGACCTGGTGAACCGGCTGCTGCGCAAGAAAGAGGTGCAGCAGATCATCGACACCGTCTATCGCTACTGCGGTCAGAAGGAATCGGTCATCTTCTGCGACCAGATCATGACCGCCGGCTTCCGCGAGGCGTGCAATGCGGGCATCAGCTTTGGCAAGGCCGACATGGTCATTCCCGAGCAGAAATGGCCGATCGTCGAGAACACCCGCACCCTGGTGCAGGATTTCGAACAGCAGTACATGGACGGCCTGATTACCCAGGGCGAAAAGTACAACAAGGTGGTCGATGCCTGGTCGAAGTGCAACGACGAGGTGACCGAGGCGATGATGGGCAACATCTCGGCCAAGCGCGTCGATGAAAACGGGGCCGAGGCCGAGCCGAACAGTGTTTACATGATGGCGCATTCGGGCGCGCGTGGCTCTGTCACACAGATGAAGCAGCTGGGCGGCATGCGCGGCCTGATGGCCAAGCCGAACGGCGACATCATCGAGACGCCGATCATCTCGAACTTCAAGGAAGGTCTGACCGTTCTTGAATACTTCAACTCGACGCACGGTGCGCGGAAAGGCCTGTCGGACACCGCGTTGAAGACAGCGAACTCGGGTTACCTGACGCGGCGCCTGGTGGACGTGTCGCAGGACTGCATCGTGCGCGAGCATGACTGCGGCACCGACATGGCGATCACCGTCGAGGCGGCTGTCAATGATGGCGAAGTCGTTGCATCGCTGGGCGAGCGGTGCCTTGGGCGCGTTGCGGCCGAGGACATCCTGGAACCGGGCACTGACGAAGTGATCACCCCCATCGGCCAGATGGTGGACGAGCGGATGGCGGACCGGATCGACGAGGTTTCGCTGCAAGTGGCGCGCCTGCGTTCGCCGCTGACCTGCGAGGCCGAAGATGGTGTTTGCGCGATGTGCTACGGGCGCGATTTGGCGCGCGGCACGATGGTCAACGAAGGCGAAGCGGTGGGCATCATCGCGGCGCAATCGATCGGCGAGCCGGGCACGCAGCTGACGATGCGGACCTTCCACATCGGTGGCGTTGCGCAAGGTGGGCAGCAATCCTTCCTCGAAGCCAGCCAGGAAGGCACGATCGAGTTCGAGAACGCCAGCACGCTGGAGAATGCCTCGGGCGAGATCCTGACCATGGGCCGCAACATGAAGCTGCGCATTCTCGACGAGCATGGGCAGGAGCGGGCCAGCCACAAGCTGGGCTATGGCACCAAGCTGTTCGTGCGCGAGGGCGACAAGGTGGCGCGCGGCGACAAGTTGTTCGAATGGGATCCGTATACCCTGCCGATCATCGCCGAGAAATCCGGCACGGTGAAATATGTCGATCTGGTTTCGGGCACGGCTGTGCGCGAAGAGACCGACGATGCTACCGGCATGACCCAGAAGATCGTGACAGACTGGCGCGCCGCGCCGAAAGGCAACGAACTGAAGCCGGAAATCATCCTGGTTGGCGAGGATGGCGAGCCGGTCCGCACCGATGCGGGTAACCCGGTAAGCTACCCGATGTCGGTGGATGCGATCCTGTCGGTCGAGGATGGCCAAGAGGTGACCGCGGGCGACGTTGTCGCGCGTATTCCACGCGAAAGCGCCAAGACCAAGGACATCACCGGTGGTTTGCCGCGTGTTGCCGAACTGTTCGAGGCGCGCCGCCCCAAGGACCACGCGATCATTGCCGAGTGCGATGGGTACGTGCGTTTTGGCAAGGACTACAAGAACAAGCGTCGGATCTCGATCGAACCCACCGACGAGTCGATGAACCCGGTCGAATACATGGTCCCCAAGGGCAAGCACATCCCCGTCCAGGAGGGCGATTTCGTCCAGAAGGGCGACTACATCATGGATGGCAACCCCGCGCCGCATGACATCCTGTCGATCCTCGGGGTCGAGGCGCTGGCGAATTACATGATCGACGAGGTGCAAGACGTCTATCGCCTGCAGGGCGTGAAGATCAACGACAAGCACATCGAGGTCATCGTTCGTCAGATGCTGCAGAAGTGGGAGATCAGCGATAGCGGTGATAGCACGCTTCTGAAAGGCGAGCACGTTGACAAGCAGGAGTTCGAGGCGGCCAACGAAAAGGCGATCAGCAAGGGCGGACGCCCCGCACAAGGCGGCCCGATCCTGCTGGGGATCACCAAGGCGTCTTTGCAAACGCGTAGCTTCATCTCGGCGGCATCGTTCCAGGAAACGACACGGGTTCTGACCGAGGCCAGCGTACAAGGCAAGCGCGACAAGCTTGTCGGTCTGAAAGAGAACGTCATCGTGGGCCGCCTGATCCCGGCGGGCACCGGCGGGGCGACGCAGAAGGTGCGCCAGGTGGCGCAGCAGCGCGACAACGTCGTGATCGAAGCGCGCCGCGAAGAAGCCGAGGCGGCGGCCGCGCTGGCCGCTCCCGCAGAGGACGACACCGTGAATGCCGATCCGTTCGACACCGTGGTGAGCACGCCGGAGGATGATGGCGAAAACTGACCTGATCGGGAATTTAGACCTGGACTGAAGCCCCCGCCGAACTGGCGGGGGCTTTTGCCGTTTGCGGGGCTTGCGGCGAGGTGCCAGCCCGGTAGTGTGCCGGGAACAAACTCAGGCGGAACGCGCGATGCTTACGGACAATACACGGGGTGCGTTGATGATGATGGCCAGCATGGCGGCCTTCACGCTCAACGATGCATTCATGAAGATGCTGGCCGGCGAGGTGCCGTTGTATCAGATCCTGTTCTTGCGCGGGGTTCTGACCACGGTGGCGACGGGTCTGCTGGCGTGGCGGATGGGGGCGATTCACCTGCGCGTTTCGGGGCATGACAGGTGGCTTGTCGCACTGCGGATGAGTGCCGAGATAGGCGCCGCGTATTTTTTCCTGAACGCGCTGTTCAAGATGCCGCTGGCCAATGTCACGGCGATCTTGCAATCGCTGCCGTTGATCGTGACGCTGGCAGCGGCGCTTTTTTTCGCAGAGCCGTTGGGATGGCGCCGAATGGGGGCGATCCTTGTCGGGCTTGTCGGAGTTCTGTTGATCGTCAGGCCCGGCACCGAGGGATTCAATATTTATTCGTTGTACGCGTTGATCGCCGTCGGCTGTGTCACGGTGCGGGATCTGGCGACGCGCCGGATGTCGGTGGAGGTGTCGTCGATGATGGTCACATTCGCATCGGCCCTGGCGGTGATGGTGTTTTTTGGGGGCTTGAGCCTGTTCGAGGAGTGGGCGACCCTGACGCCACGCGCGGCGGGGCTGATCACCGGGGCCGGCGTGATGGTTATAGGTGGTTATCTCATGTCAGTCATGGTGATGCGAGTGGGCGAGGTGTCCTTCATATCGCCGTTTCGGTACACCGGCATGATCTGGGGATTGCTGCTGGGGTGGCTGGTTTTCGGTGAATGGCCTGTGCCCCTGACCCTGATCGGCGCGGCGATCGTGGTGGGCAGTGGCATCTGGATGCTCCTGCGCGAACGTCACCTCAAGCGGCGGGCGCGCAAAGTTCCTGTTCAGACGCTATGAGCCGTGCCGATTGTGGCGCCGAGGCTTGTTGACAACCCCTGCGACTCCGCCTATACGCGCGTCATCCCGGCTGGGGGTCGCCCCATGCCGATACCGAACCGAAGTGGTCAAGATCCGGTCTTGCAGGCCCGATCCTCTGGAACCCCACCGTGTCGTCCCCGCGAACAGGGGACGTATGCGGTTTTTTGCGTCGCAGTGTGGCGCGCAGGTAATACCGCACTGCAAGTGCGCACTGATCACCTTGTGGACGCGCAAGGTGCCGGAATTGAAAACCGCACGGGGGTGCCTCGTGCAGACACATGTGTTGATAGACGGGGAAGAAACCCAATGCCAACGATCCAACAGCTGATCCGCAAACCGCGTCAGCCCAAAGTCAAGCGCTCGAAGTCGATGCACCTGGAGCAATGCCCGCAAAAACGCGGTGTGTGCACCCGCGTGTACACCACCACGCCGAAGAAGCCTAACTCGGCCATGCGGAAAGTCGCCAAGGTGCGCCTGACCAATGGTTTCGAGGTGATCAGCTACATCCCCGGCGAAAAGCACAACCTTCAGGAACACTCGGTTGTGCTGATCCGCGGCGGTCGTGTGAAAGACCTTCCCGGCGTTCGCTACCACATCCTGCGCGGTGTGCTGGATACGCAGGGCGTCAAGGACCGTAAGCAACGCCGCTCCAAGTATGGCGCTAAGCGCCCGAAATAAGTGTTTCGGGCGTCCCGGGCATGGTCCGGGGCCTCGCCCGCAGAGGAACAAGAGGAATAACAGATGTCCCGTCGTCACGCCGCTGAGAAACGCGAAATCCTGCCCGATGCCAAGTATGGTGATCGGGTTTTGACGAAGTTCATGAACAACCTGATGATTGACGGCAAGAAATCCGTCGCTGAGCGGATCGTGTACAACGCGCTCGGGCGCGTCGAAGACAAGGTCAAGCGCGCGCCGGTGGAAATCTTCCACGAGGCGCTGGACAACATCAAGCCGTCCGTCGAAGTGCGTTCGCGCCGCGTTGGCGGGGCGACCTACCAGGTTCCCGTCGAGGTGCGCCCCGAGCGCCGCGAGGCGCTGGCGATCCGCTGGCTGATCATCGCATCGCGTTCGCGCAACGAAAACACCATGGAAGAGCGTCTCGCAGGCGAGCTTCTGGACGCTGTTAACAGCCGTGGCTCGGCCGTTAAGAAGCGCGAAGACACCCACAAGATGGCCGACGCCAACAAGGCGTTCAGCCACTACCGCTGGTAAACCCTAGAGGCATTTCTGAAATGGCACGCGATTATCCGCTCGAACGCTACCGCAACTTCGGCATCATGGCCCATATCGATGCAGGCAAGACCACCTGCAGCGAACGGATCCTGTTTTATACCGGCAAATCCCACAACCTCGGCGAGGTGCATGACGGCGCCGCCACCATGGATTGGATGGAGCAGGAGCAGGAGCGCGGGATCACCATCACCAGCGCTGCGACCACGACGTTCTGGGAGCGCACCGAGGACGGCAAGCAGCCCGATTCCGAAAAACACCGGATGAACATCATCGACACCCCCGGCCACGTCGACTTCACCATTGAAGTCGAGCGGTCGCTGGCAGTTCTGGATGGTGCCGTTGCGGTTCTGGATGCCAACGCCGGCGTCGAGCCGCAGACCGAAACGGTCTGGCGGCAGGCGGATCGCTACAAGGTGCCGCGCATTGTGTTCGTCAACAAGATGGACAAGATCGGTGCGGACTTCTTCAACTGTGTTCGCATGATCGAGGACCGGACCGGCGCAATTGCTTGCCCGATCCAGATCCCGATCGGGGCCGAGAACGAGCTGGAAGGCATCGTTGACCTGGTGACGATGAAGGAGTGGGTCTGGCGCGGCATCGTCAATGGCCACACCGTCACAGATCAGTGCCCATTCCATGTTGCCGATCGG
>CAZOKA010000096.1:0-1725 GCA_964580265.1 uncultured Rhodobacterales bacterium
ACGCGCCTTGATTCCGCGCATTGGTGCCTGGCCTTCAACGTCCGCAACAGGCCATTCGCTCCCTCGGCAGGACTGGCCAGATCACCAGCGGGGCATGCCGGGGCTGGCGGATTTTCCGCGGGACAGCTATGCCTGCGCGGGCAAAGACGCATGGCGGAGGGCAGGGTATGCAGGCGGCATTCTTGGCGGGGTTCGGGCTGGGCCTGTCGTTGATCCTGGCGATCGGGGCGCAGAATGCCTTTGTGCTGCGGCAGGGCATCCGGCGCGAGCATGTCTGGGCCGTGGTGATGACCTGCGCGGTCAGCGACGCGGTGCTGATCGCGGCGGGTGTCGCGGGGTTCGGCGCGCTGGCGCAGGCGGTACCGTGGCTGGAGCAGGTGATGCGCTGGGGCGGGGCGGCGTTTCTGCTGATCTACGGCGCGCGGGCGTTCTGGGCGGCGTGGCGCGGCGGCGAGGCCCTGCGCGTGCGGGACAATGGCGCACAGGGCGCACGGGCGGCGGTCCTGACTTGCCTGGCGCTGACCTGGGCCAATCCGCACGTATACCTGGATACCGTGGTTCTACTGGGGTCGGTATCGGCGCAGTACGAATCGCATAGCGGGTTTGCGCTGGGTGCAATACTCGCCAGTTTCGTCTTTTTCTTCAGCCTGGGCTATGGTGCGCGCCTGTTGGCGCCCTTGTTTGCAAGGCCGAACGCGTGGCGGGCTTTGGACCTGGGCGTGGGCGCGGTGATGTGGGCGATCGCCATCGCGCTGCTGCGCGGGGCCTGAGCGGGGGCTTGCCCTTGCCCGTGTGGCGTGTGTTGATGGCCGGCATGATGGACACTCCGCAGCCCCGCCCGGTATTGGGCGTCTTCTGGATGGTCGTGACCGGCTTTCTTTTCGTCGGGGTGACGGCGATGGTGAAATACCTTGGCACCGGCATACCGGCGTCGCAGGCGGCGTTCCTGCGCTATGCGATCGGGCTGTTGTTCATGATCCCGCTGCTACGCCCGATCATGAACGTGCGCCTGTCGCGGCGGCAATGGGGCCTGTTCGCGCTGCGCGGGATGGCGCACGCGATTGGCGTGGCGCTGTGGTTCTTTGCAATGGCGCGCATTCCGATCGCCGATGTCACGGCGATGAACTACCTCTCGCCGATCTACGTGACGCTGGGCGCGGCGCTGTTCCTGGGGGAAAAGCTGGCGTTGCGGCGGATACTGGCGGTGATCGTGGCGCTGCTGGGGGCGCTGATCATCCTGCGGCCGGGATTCCGCGAGGTCGGGCCGGGGCACCTGGCGATGCTGGGCACGGCGATGGTGTTCGGGGCGTCCTACCTGTTGGCCAAGCTGCTGACCGACGAGACCAACGCGGCGGTGGTGGTCGGCATGTTGTCGTTCTGGGTGACGCTGGGCCTTGCCCCGATGGCGGCGGTGGTCTGGGTCACGCCCGACTGGCACGCGATACTGGTGCTGAGCGGCGTTGCCCTGCTGGCGACGGCGGGGCATTACACGATGACGCTGGCGTTTTCGGTGGCGCCGGTGACGGTGACGCAGCCGGTGACGTTCCTGCAACTGGTCTGGGCGGTGGCGCTGGGTGCGCTGGTGTTCGGCGAAGGCGTCGATCCCTGGGTCGTGGCCGGCGGCCTGGTGATCCTTGGCTCGGTCACCTTCATCACCTGGCGCGAGGCGGTGCTGCGGCGGCGCGTGCTGACGCCGCCGCCCCTGGCGACGAAGGTCTGAGCGCG
>CAZOKA010000096.1:1825-8639 GCA_964580265.1 uncultured Rhodobacterales bacterium
ATTCCGGGTGGGGGCACTGACTTCGGGCCAAATGCGATAGCCTTGGCCCGCGCGTTAGCTGCCGCGCGGGTCCAGCAGCTTGGCCAGGATACCGTTGCGGGTGATCTGGCCGAGGAGCTGACCGGCGTCATCCACCACGCCGACCGGCGTCTCATGGCCCTGCGCGGCCTGCATCACCTCGCGGATGGTGGCATCGGGCGGCACGGTGCGATCGGGCGTGTCGCTGGCCGGGTCCATCACGTCGGAGGCGCACAGCACGCCCAGCGGGTTCATATGCGCCACGAAATCGGCGACATATTCGGTCGCCGGGTTGGTGAAGATCTGCTGCGGGGTGCCGCATTGCACGATGCGCCCGCCCTCCATGATGGCGATGCGGTTGCCCAGCTTGAACGCCTCGTCGAGGTCGTGGCTGACGAAGACGATGGTGCGGCCCAGCGTTTTCTGAAGCTCCAGCAGCTCGTCCTGAAGGCGGGTGCGGATCAGCGGATCGAGCGCCGAGAACGGCTCGTCCATCAGCAGGATCGGCGCGCGCGTGGCAAAGGCGCGGGCCAGGCCGACGCGTTGTTGCATGCCGCCGGACAGGTCGGCCACGCGGCGATCGGCCCAGTCGGCCAGACCCACCAGCGATAGTTGCTCTTCGATGCGGGTGCGGCGTTCATCAGTGCCCAGCCCGGCCAGTTCAAGGCCCAGCCCGACATTGTCGCGCACGCTGCGCCACGGCAGCAGGCCGAATTGCTGGAACACCATCGCGACGTGGTTCTGGCGGATGTCGCGCAGGGTGCGCGGACTGGCGGCGGTGACGTTGGTCAGGCCGGTATCGGTGGCGACCTCGACATTGCCGCGCGCCACCGGGTTGAGGCCGTTGACCGCGCGCAGAAGCGTCGATTTACCCGAGCCGGACAGGCCCATGAGCACGACGATCTCGCCTTCGGCCACGTCGAGCGAGCAATCGTGCACGCCCAGCACCTGGCCCGTCTGCGCCTGGATCTCGGGGCGCGAAAGGCCCTGGTCCATCAGGGGCAGCGCGTCCTGCGGGCGTTCGCCGAAGATAATGGAGACGGCATTGAAACGAACGGCGGGAGTGGTCATTGGGCGCGCTCCAGTCTGAGCATACGGTCGAGCATGATGGCCAGCACGACGATCACGAGGCCGCTTTCGAAGCCAAGCGAGACGTTGACGGTGTTGATCGCGCGCAGCACCGGCACGCCCAGCCCGTCGGCGCCGACCAGCGCGGCGATGACGACCATCGACAGCGACAGCATGATGGTCTGGTTCAGGCCCGCCATGATCTGCGGCAGGGCGTGGGGCAGTTCGACCTTGACCAGCGTCTGCGTCGGTGTCGCGCCGAAGGCCTGTGCCGCCTCTAGCAGGGGCTTGGGTGTCGAGGTGACGCCAAGATGCGTCAGGCGGATCGGCGCGGGCACGACGAAGATCACCGTCGCGATCAGCCCCGGCACCATGCCGATGCCGAAGAACACGATCGCGGGGATCAGGTAGACGAAGGTGGGCAGCGTCTGCATCAGGTCCAGCACCGGGCGCAACCCGCGATACAGGCGCGGGCGGTGCGCGGCGGCGATGCCGATGGGCACGCCGATGGCCATGCAGAACACGCAGGCCGACAGCACCAGCGTCAGGCTTTCGGTGGTTTCCTCCCAGTAGCCCTGGTTGAGGATGAAGGCAAAGCCGAACGCGACGAACAGGCAGGTTTTCCAGTTCCGCTGCACCGCCCATGTGAAGGCGACGAAGATCAGCGCGATCACCGCCGGGTGCGGGGTTTGCAACAGCCACAGGAAGGCGTCGATCAGCGCCTCCATGGCATCGGCGAGGGCGTCGAAAAACCACGCGCCGTTGGTTTGCAGCCAGTCGAACAGGTCGGCGGCATAGGGGCCGATGGGGATCTTCGTGTCGGTGAGCCAGTTCATGAGCGGGGCCTTTTGGCGATAACGTCCGGAGAGGAGCGGGCGCGCAAAACGCATGTCGCGCGCCCGGACAGGCATGGTGGCCCCGCTGGCCGCCCGCTACGCCCCGGTTTCGCGGGGGGGAATCAGCGGGCGGCGTCCGAGGCGGTTTGCGGGAGGTTACATCCCCAACGCGGCCTTGACGGCGGGCAGTGCATCGCCGCCATCGGCGGTGGTCACGCCGTCAAGCCAGGGGCCGAGCGTGTCGGGGTTGGCCTTGAGCCATGCGGTTGCCGCCTCTTCGGGATCGGCGCCGTCATTCAGGATGGCGGCCATGATCTCGTTCTCCATGGACAGGGTAAACGACAGGTTGCCAAGGAAGGTGCCCAGGTTGGGGCATTCCTCGGACAGGTCGGCGCGGGTGTTGGTGTAGACGGTTGCGCCGCCCAGGTTGGGGCCGAACCAGTCATCGCCGCCGGTCAGGTAGGTCATGTCGAAGCGCGCGTTCATCGGGTGCGGCTCCCATCCCAGGAACACGATCGGCTCGCCGCGGCGGTCGGCGCGGGCGACCTGCGCCAGCATGCCCTGCTCGGAGCTTTCCTTGACCTCGAATCCGCTGAGGCCGAAGGCGTCGTCGGCGATCATGTCCATGATCAGGCGGTTGCCGTCATTGCCCGGCTCGATGCCGTAGATGGTTTCATCCAGCGCCTCGGCCTGGTCGGCGATATTGGCGAAATCGGTGATGCCCAGCTCGGCGCCGGCGGCGTTGGTGGCCAGCGTGTATTTCGCGCCTTCGAGGTTGGCGCGGACGGTTTCAACGGTGCCTGCCTCGCGGTAGGGGGCGATGTCGGCCTCCATCGTGGGCATCCAGTTGCCCAGGAACACGTCGATATCGCCAGCCGCCAGCGAGGTGTAGGTGACCGGCACCGACAGCAGCTTGGTTTCTGTGTCGTAGCCCATTGCGTCCAGCACGACGCTGGTCGCGGCGGTGGTGGCGGTGATGTCGGTCCAGCCGACATCGGCGAAGGTGACGCTGGTGCAGTCGGCCATCGCGGGGGTGGCGGCGACGATTGCCAGCGCGGAAAGGGTCGTGCGGTAGGTCATGTGGAACTCCTGTCTGTTTCGGTGCCGTTTTCTTGATTGACGAGTCAATTAAACTCGAATTACCTTGGCATTGCAAATCCTGCGGAGAAATTCAATGCCCAAGCTCGGAATGGAGCCTATACGCCGTGCGGCCCTGGTCAAAGCAACGATTGATGCGATCGGCGAGGCTGGCACCCTGGACGTGACCGTGGCCCAGATCGCCCGGCGGGCGGGCATGTCCAGCGCGCTGGCGCACCATTACTTTGGCGGCAAGGAGCAGATATTCCTGGCCGCGATGCGCCACACGCTGACGGTGTATGGCGCCGAGGTGCGCGGCGCATTGGCCATGGCCGACACGCCGAATGCGCGCATCGAGGCAATTGTTCGGGCCAGTTTCAGCAACTCCAACTTTCGCCGCGAGGTGATCGCGACCTGGCTGAATTTCTACGTTCTGGCGCAGACCTCGGCGCAGGCCAACCGCCTGCTGTGCATCTATCAGCACCGTCTGCGCAGCAACTTGCGCCACGGGTTGCGGCCCTTGATCGGCGCGCGCGCCGATCAGGTCGCGGATCGGCTGGCGGCGTTGATCGACGGGTTTTACCTGCGGCACACGCTGGGGCGCGAAACCCCCGATGGCGCTGCGGCGGTGGCGCAGATCCTTGGATATCTGGGCCTTGAAATGGAGCCTTCCGCGAAATGACCAGGCCGAACATATTGATCGTCATGGTGGACCAACTCAATGGAACGCTGTTTCCCGACGGGCCAGCGGAGTGGCTGCATGTGCCGAATCTGCGCAAGCTGGCGGCGCGGTCTACCCGTTTTGCCAACGCCTACACCGCCAGCCCGCTATGCGCGCCGGGGCGGGCGAGCTTCATGTCGGGGCAGTTGCCGAGCGCGACGCGGGTCTATGACAACGCGGCGGAATTCGCCTCGTCTATCCCCACCTATGCGCACCACCTGCGGCGGGCCGGGTATCAGACCTGCCTGTCGGGCAAGATGCATTTCGTCGGGCCGGATCAGTTGCACGGGTTCGAGGAGCGCCTGACCACCGATGTCTATCCGGCCGATTTTGGCTGGACCCCCGACTATCGCAAGCCGGGCGAGCGGATCGACTGGTGGTATCACAACATGGGCAGCGTCACCGGCGCGGGCGTTGCCGAGATATCGAACCAGATGGAATACGACGACGAGGTCGCCTATCACGCCGAGCGCAAGCTGTATGACCTGGCGCGCGGCCATGACGCGCGGCCCTGGTGCCTGACGGTGAGTTTCACGCATCCGCACGATCCATACGTGGCGCGGCGCAAATACTGGAACCTGTACGAGGATTGCGCGCATCTGGAGCCGGAAATCGCGGCGTTCCCCTACGCGGATCACGATCCCCATTCCAAGCGCATATTCGACGCCAACGACTGGCGCAGTTTCGACATCACGGACGAGCATATCCGCCGTGCGCGCCGGGCGTATTTCGCCAACGTCTCGTACCTGGATGACAAGATCGGCGGGATACTCGACGTGCTGGAGCGGACCCGGCAGGAGGCGATCATCGTCTTCGTCAGCGATCACGGCGACATGCTGGGCGAGCGGGGGCTGTGGTTCAAGATGTCGTTCTTTGAGGGATCGGCGCGCGTGCCGCTGATGGTGGCCGCGCCGGGCATGGAGCCGGGGCGCGTGTCGGCGCCGGTATCCACGATAGATGTCTGCCCGACGTTGTGCGACCTGGCCGGGGTCAGCATGGACGAGGTCATGCCGTGGACCCAGGGGGAGACATTGGCGCCGCTGGGGCAGGGCGGTGCGCGGCAAAGCCCGGTGGCGATGGAATACGCCGCCGAGGCGTCTTATGCGCCGATGGTTTCGCTGCGCTATGGCAAGTGGAAATACAACCGCTGCGCGCTTGATCCCGATCAGTTGTTCGACCTGGAGGCAGACCCGCACGAGTTGGACAACCTCGCCGAGCGACCCGAGCAGCAGGGCACGCTGCAATCGCTGCGCGCCAAGGCCGAGGCGCGCTGGGATCTGGAGCGGTTCGACGCCGAGGTGCGCGAAAGCCAGGCGCGGCGGTGGGTCGTTTACCAGGCGCTGGGCGAAGGGGCCTATTACCCGTGGGATTACCAGCCGCTGCAAAAGGCATCGGAACGCTACATGCGCAACCACATGGACTTGAACGTGCTTGAAGAAAGCCAACGCTTTCCGCGCGGCGAGTGACAGATGATGCAGATCCGCAAGGGAACATCGCAATGAGCTACCAGATTCAACCCGAAGCCAGCCATTTCATAGATGGCGCCTATGTCGAGGATACCGCCGGCGCTTTGATCGAGGTGATCCATCCCGCCAGCGGGGCGGTGATCGCAACCGTTCATGCCGCCACCGATGCGGTGATCGAGCGGGCCATCACCTCGGCCCGCGCGGCGCAGCGCGACTGGGCGGCGCTATCGGGGATGGAGCGGGGCCGGGTGCTGCGCCGCGCGGCCGACATCATGCGCGAGCGCAACCGCGAATTGTCCGAGCTGGAGACGATGGACACCGGCAAGCCGCTCCAGGAAACGCTGGTGGCCGACGCCACCAGCGGGGCGGACGCGCTGGAGTATTTCGGCGGGCTGGCCGGGTCGCTGAACGGCGAGCATATCGCGCTGCCGGGTGGCGACTGGGCCTATACCACGCGCGCGCCCCTGGGGCTGTGCGTGGGGCTGGGCGCGTGGAACTATCCCACGCAGATCGCCTGCTGGAAGGCGGCGCCGGCGCTGGCATGTGGCAACGCGATGGTGTTCAAGCCGTCCGAGGAAACGCCGCTTTGCGCGTTGAAGGTGGCCGAGATCCTGGTCGAGGCGGGCGCACCCGCGGGCCTGTTCAACGTGGTGCAGGGCGCGGGCGCGGTCGGCGCGGCGCTGGCCACGGATGCGCGGGTGGACAAGGTCAGCCTGACAGGATCGGTGCCCACGGGGCGCAAGGTCTATGCCGCGGCCGCCGACGGGATGAAGCATGTCACCATGGAGATGGGCGGCAAATCCCCGATGGTCGTGTTCGACGATGCCGACCTGGAGGATGCCGTCAGCGGCGCGATCATGGGCAATTTCTATTCCTCGGGGCAGGTGTGTTCCAACGGCACGCGGGTGTTCGTGCAGCGGGGCCTGCGCGATGCGTTCCTTGAGCGGTTGAGCGCGCGCCTGGAGGGCGTGGTGATCGGCGATCCGATGGACGAGGCGACCAACTTCGGCCCGCTGATCAGCGCCGGGCAGATGGAGATCGTGCAGGGCTACATCGCCAAGGGCGTGGCCGAGGGTGCGCGGCTGGTGCGGGGCGGTCAGCGGGTCAACCGCGAGGGGTATTTCCTGACGCCGGCGGTGTTCGCGGATGTGCGCGACGAGATGACCATCGCGCGCGAGGAAATCTTTGGCCCGGTGATGTGCGTTCTGGATTTCGACGCCGAGGACGAGGTTGTTGCGCGCGCCAACGACACGCAGTTCGGCCTGTCGGCGGGGGTGTTCACCCGCGACATCGCCCGCGCGCACCGCGTGATCGGGCGGCTGGAGGCGGGGAGCTGTTTCATCAACTCCTACAACGACGCGCCGGTGCAGGTGCCCTTTGGCGGCGTCAAGATGTCGGGCGTGGGGCGCGAGAACGGCACCGCCGCGATCGAGCATTACAGCCAGACCAAGGCGGTCTACGTGCGCATGGGCCGCGTCGAGGCGCCGTTCTGATGGCCACCGCCCCGGCACACCGCCCGCCCGCCCACCCCGGTGCGCCGGGGCGGTGGCGCCCGCACAACGCGGCGGCATTGGGGCAATGACGAAACGGGGCCGTTGGCCCCATCGAGGCGAGTGAGACGTGATGGA
>CAZOKA010000097.1:0-8616 GCA_964580265.1 uncultured Rhodobacterales bacterium
CGCCGCGCTTGCGCAGGGCACTCGCCAGCAGGCCAGTGCCACATCCGACATCCAGAACTCGTGCGCCATCAGAGAGATGTGGCGCGAGGAGATCAGAGGCATCTTCGGGCGCCCGATACTGCCACTCTGCCAGTGTCTCATCATATTTGTCGGCCCAGTCGTCGTAGTAGCCCTGGACAGCATGGGAATCCGTTGTTCCCTGACGAAGAGATGTAAGCGTAGACGTTTTTGGGCCGTGATTGCGTTGCATCATATCCTCCTTGACTGCCTCGATGGGCAGCGCCTCACCTGGCGACGGTGGTGGTGACACCTTGGTTCTGGACGCTGTCGCTGTGCTTGGTAAACGGTCTCGCCCGCCGAAGCAAATCCTGCTCTGCGGAATTCCCGCTCGAGCCGTTAATCGCGGCGCCAAACTTCATTGGTAGTGACGGGCGGCACATGACCAACCACAAACCCCGCACGATGCGCTCGGATTGCGAAAGCGGTTCGCCAACGCCTCGCGGCGCGGCTTGTTGCGGATGACGGTCGCCTTTCTCTTCAGGGAAGAACCTGTGGATCGTGGTGAAGACGACACCGCCCGCTTCGACCGCCAATAGGTCCCTTAGATTTGCTCGGGAAACGGTGCTGTCAGACGAATTCGAACTCGTCTCGGCTAGGTCATGGGAACTGCCTTTTATGCCACGCAGAGATTGCGCCACTCGGTGAGAGCGGCGGCACGGCTTCGCTTGAAAATGTGTCGACGTGAGAGGTTTCGTTCCGAGTTGAAATGGTTGAAAACTGAAGAGTGGACGGCGCCAAATTTCTGCAAACTTCGCATGCGCCGGAAGCGGGACATGGCACGTTCTCGTCGTCTGAATGGTTGACGTTATTTCTCGGCGCGATTGTTCAACCAGCGCCCAGTCACCTGTCGGTCAGCGTTGCCGATTTCCTTCATGGCGGCGCCACAGGAACGGAGCTTGTCGGTGACGACACGCTCTGGTCGACCATAGCGCCTCATCAATTTCCTGAGGAATTTCAATGCCGCGTTGCGACCTCGCCGCTTTGAAACAAAAGCGTCAAGCACTTCACCTTCGTGGTTAACGGCACGCCACATGTAATGCGTCTCGCCATTTATTTTGACGAAGACCTCGTCCAGATGCCACTGCCAGTTCGAGAACGCGCGCATCCGCTGGATCCGGGCGCGCCGGATCTCCGAGGCGAAGGTCGGACCAAATCTGTTCCATCAATAGCGGATGGATTCATGGCTCACATCGATACCGCGCTCATGAAGAAGATCTTCAACATTGCGTAGGGATAGCGGGAACCGCACATTCATCATCACGGCCAGGCGAATGATATCGGGGCTGGTTTTGAAGTACTTGAAAGGGTCGCGTTTATTCATCTGGGAAGGATATGGAGGCGTTCGTCCCGCTTCAACCCGAGATGCTCTGACAATGCACATACCCGTCATCCTTACTTAAATTTATGGTCTCCGACAAACTCGGGGAAACTCACACAGGCAGCCGCCCCAGCGGCCCTCCAGACCCGCTGAGATCGGCTTTTCCGTCCGTCCGATGGCGGCGAGCCCTGCACGCAAGGCCCGCGCGAGGCAATCAGTGCGCGATCATCACGTGCCGGGCAACCGTGTAATCCTCAAGTGCATACATCGACATGTCCTTCCCGTAGCCCGACTGCTTGAGCCCGCCGTGCGGCATCTCGTTGACCAGCATGAAATGCGTATTCACCCAAGTGCAACCGTATTGAAGCCGCGCCGAGACATCGAGCGCCCTGCCGATATTGCTGGTCCAGATCGAGGATGCGAGGCCATACTGGCTATCGTTTGCCCAGGCCACGGCCTTGTCGGCGTCGTCAAAGCGCGTGACCGAGACCACGGGCCCAAATACCTCGCGCTGCACGATCTCGTCCTGCTGAAGCGCGCCGGCCACGACCGTCGGGCGATAGTAGAACCCGGGGCCATCATGCAGGCTCCCGCCTGTGGTGATCTCAAGGTGCTTCTGCTCTGAGGCACGCTGCACAAAGCTCGCCACCCGGTCGCGCTGCCGCCGTGAGATCAACGGCGGGATCTCGTTCAGCGTGTCGTCCGCGTTGTCGTAGACGATGGAGGACACCGCGCTGCTGAGGTCGGCCACGAGGTTGTCGTAGATCTTCGGCCCCGCGTAGATGCGGCAGGCCGCCGTGCAGTCCTGCCCGGCGTTGTAGTAGCCAAAGGCCTTCAGCCCTTCGACCGTCCTGTTCAGGTCGGCGTCGTCGAAAACGATCACCGGGGCTTTGCCGCCCAGCTCAAGATGGGTGCGCTTGACTGACTTGGAGGCCGCCTGCAGGACCTTGCGCCCCGTGGCCACGTCGCCAGTGATCGAGACCATATCGACGTCCGGGTGGTTGATCAGCGCGTTGCCCACGCTGCCGCCCTGCCCCACAATCACGTTGACAACGCCCTCGGGCAGGATGCCCACCATCACCTCGGCCATCAGCAACGCGGTCAGTGGCGTCTGCTCGGAAGGCTTCATGACCACCGTGTTGCCCCCCGCGAGCGCTGGGGCCAGTTTCCAGCCCATCATCATCAGCGGGTAATTCCACGGCGCGATGGAGGCCACGACGCCGATCGCGTCGCGGCGTATCATCGAGGTATGACCCTCCATATACTCCCCCGCCAGCGGACCCGACATGTTGCGCACGGCGCCCGCAAAGAAGCGGAAGCAGTCGGCCACCGCCGGGATCTCCTCGTTCCGGACCTCGTTGATGGGCTTGCCGCAGTTCAGCGCCTCGAGCTGCGCGAAATCCTCCAGCCGCGCCTCCACTGCGTCGGCGATGGCCAACAGCTTGGCCGAGCGTTCGGCGGGCGTGGTGCGCGACCATCCCGGGAAGGCCGCGCGCGCCGCGGCCACGGCCCGGTTGACTTGGTCCATGTCGGCCTCGGGCATCTTCACGATCACCTCGCCGGTGCGCGGGTTCAGAACCTGCTCCTCGGTTTCGGTTCCCGCTTCTTGCGCGGCGCCGATCAGCATCTTGGTCTGCATGGGATCCTCCGTTATTTGCCTTGTCCGGCGACCTGATCGGTGCCGCGGGTGAGATAGTAGGCGCCCAGGATGGGCAGTAAGGTGACAAGCACCACGACCATGGCGACGACGTTCGTCACAGGCCGTTCGCGCGGGCGCACCAGTTCCTCAAGCATCCAGATCGGCAGCGTCTGCTGCTGACCGGCGGTGAAGGTGGTGACGATCACCTCGTCGAAACTCAGCGCAAAGGCGAGCATGCCGCCCACCAGAAGCGCCGTGGCGATGTTGGGCATGATGACGTGGCGCAGCGTCTGGAAGCTGTTCGCGCCAAGGTCCATCGACGCCTCGAACAGCGACCCGCTGGTGCGGCGGAACCGGGCCACGGCATTATTGTAGACCACGACAACGCAGAAGGTCGCGTGCCCCAGAACGATGGTCCAGGTGCTGAACGGCACGTCCGCGATCGAGAAGGCCGAGCGCAGGGCGATCCCCGTCACCACCCCGGGCAGCGCGATCGGCAGGATCACCATCAGCGAAATCGTCTCGCGCCCGAAAAAGCGCGACCGACTGACGGCGGCGGCGCAGAAGGCGCCCAGCACCAGAGCCATGCCCGTCGAGATCGCGGCGACCTTAAGGCTCAATTGCAGCGCCGCCCAGACGTCGGGGCGGTTCCACGTGACCGCAAACCACTTGAGCGTCAGCCCCGGCGGCGGCCAGGCAAACGACTTTTCCTCGGTCGTGAAGGCATAGGCGAAGATCAGCAGAATCGGGACGTGCATGAAAAGCAGCCCCGCGGCGGCGGCGATCTTCAGCGACAGGGGCGCGCGGTCAGAGTGCATCGAAGGCCCCCATGCGTTTGGCAATCCACAGGTAGATACCCATGATCAGGATCGGCACCACTGCAAAGGCCGCAGCCAATGGGATGTTTCCCGCGATGCCCTGGTGCTGGTAGACGGCCTGCCCGATGAACAGGCGCGACGTGCCGATGATCTGCGGAATGATGTAATCCCCCAGCGTCAGCGAGAAGGTGAAGATCGATCCGGCAATCACCCCCGGCAGCGCGAGCGGCAACAGCACGTGGCGGAATGTCTGCCCCGGGCGCGCGCCCAGGTCGCCGCTGGCCTCCAGCATCGAGGTCGGGACACGCTCGAGCGCCGCCTGGATGGGCAGCACCATGAAGGGCAGCCAGACGTAGACGAACACGATGAAGGTGCCCGTAGTGCTGACCGAAAGCGAATTGCCCCCGATCACCGGCAGTGCAAGGAACGCGTCGAGCAGCCACTCCAGGTGCAGCCCCTGAAGCGCCCACGTCAGGATGCCCTCCTTCGCGAGGATCAGCTTCCACGCGTAGATCTTGACGAGGTAGCTCGACCACAGCGGCATCATGATCCCGAGGTAGAAAACCGCCCGCCACGCGCCGCGGGCATAGCGCGCCGCGAAATAGGCGATCGGAAACGAGATCGCGGCCGAGGCCAGCGACACGCAGATCGCCATTGTGACGGTGCGCAGGATGATGTCGAAGTTCGAGGGCCGAAACAGCTGGGCGTAAGTATCCAGCGTGAACTCGTAGCGGATCAGCCCGGTGAAATGGTCGATCGAGAAGAAGCTCTGGACCAGCAGCGCGAAGAGCGAGCCGAGATAGATGATCCCCAGCCAAAGCGCCGGCGGCAGAAGCAGCAGGACGATCAGGACCGCCGGATGCCGCCACAACACGTCGGAGATCCGCGTGCCGATGCCCGCGCCGCGCTCTTGGGGGGGGATGGATTCGGTCCGCGCCATGCTCATGCCCCGGCCTTCATCATGTGCAGATCGCCCGGCTCCCAGGCGAGCGCGACTTCCTCACCCTCGGCGGGTCGCGCGGCGTCCTGCGGCAGCAGGCAAGTCAACCGGGTATCGCCGGCCTCAAGGCTCACGCGAGTGGCAAGGCCAAGGAAGCTCAGCCCGGTAACACGGGCGCGCAGCGCCCCCTCGGCCGCCAGCTTCAGACGCTCCGGACGGATCGAGGCCGGGCGGCTTTCGCCGGTGAGCCGCGCGACAAGCGCCTCGGGCAGCACGTTGGAGGAGCCTACAAAATCGGCCACGAAAGGCACCTCCGGGCGGAAGTAGATATCCTCGGGTGTGCCGGTCTGGATGATCTGTCCGTGATCGAAGACCGCGACGCGATCAGCCATCGAAAGCGCCTCGCCCTGGTCGTGGGTCACGAAGACAAAGGTGATGCGAAGCTGACGTTGAAGGCTTTTCAACTCCTCCTGCATCTGCTCGCGCAGCCTCAGGTCCAGCGCCCCCAGCGGCTCGTCCAGCAGCAGCACGCGCGGCTTGTTGACCAGCGCCCGGGCAAGCGCCACGCGCTGCCGCTGACCGCCGGAAAGCTCCGAGGGCTTGCGCGTGCCATAGCCCGACAGGCGCACCAGCTCGAGCGCCTCCTCGGCGGCCGCGTGGCGTTGCCGCTTGCCCTGCCCCGCGATCATCAGCCCGTAAGCGACGTTGTCGATCACGTTGAGATGCGGGAACAGCGCGTAGTCCTGAAAGACCGTGTTCACGTTGCGCTTGTAGGGGGGCAGGTTCTGCACCGGGTCGCCAAAGATGCGGATGTTCCCGGCGGTCGGTCGCTCGAACCCGGCGATCAGGCGCAGGCAGGTGGTCTTGCCCGAGCCCGAGGGGCCCAGCATGGCAAAGAACTCGCCCTCGGCGATGTCGAGGTTCACCCCATCCACCGCCTTCACCGCACCGAAGTGGCGCGAAACGTGGTCGAAAGTCACGGCTGACATTGAATTAGTCCGGTCTTGGCCCGTGCCGCTCGCATTGCGCGGCACGGGCGGGTTTCAGTAGATCAGCGGCCGCCGATCACGCCGATGTAGTCAGAGACCCAGCGATAGTAGGGCACGCATTCGTCCTGGCTTTCGCAGTTCGCTACCGGGGTGCGCCAGAACTTGATCTTGTCAAACTGGGACAGGCCGTTGGCGTCGCAGCCCTCCTGCGTTTGCATGCCCGACCCGTCGGAACAGGCCGCCGGGACCGACGGCACCGCGCCGAACCACACCGAGAGGTCGGATTGCAGGTTCGAGCTTAGTTGATGCTCGAACCACTTGTAGGCGCAGTTGGGATGCTCCGCCTCGGCGTGCAGCATCGTGGTGTCGGCCCAGCCGGTGGCGCCCTCCTGCGGGATCACCGAAGCGACCGGCACGTCATCGGCCTGCAGCAGGCTCACCTGGAACGGCCACGACCCTGAGGCGACCATGCCCTCGTTCTTGAAGTCGTCGATCTGGATGAAGGCGTCGTGCCAGTAGCGGCTGACCAGCGTGCGCTGCTGGCGCAGCAGGTCGAGAGCGGCGTTGTACTGCTCCTCGTTCAGCTCGTAGGGATCCTCGATACCGAGGTCCTTGTTGTGGTACATCAGGTAGTTCGCTGCATCCGCGATGTGGATCGGGCCGTCATAGGCTTGCACCCGGCCCGCGTTGCTTTCGCCGTCGGCCAGCGTCATCTCCTCAAAGACCACCTTCCAGGAGTCCGGCGCGGTCTCGAACGCCTCGGTGTTGTACATCAGCACGTTCGGGCCCCACATGTAGGGCACACCGTAGTGGGTGCCGTCCACGTAGTGCCAGGGCGCCTCCTTGAGACGGTCGTCGATGGTGTCCCAGCTGGGCACGAGCTCGATGTTGATCGGCTGGACCCGGTTCCCCGCGATCATCCGCAGCGACGCATCGCCGGATGCGGTGACAAGATCGAACCCACCCTCGTTCATGAGCGCCACCATCTCGTCTGAGGTGTTGGCCGTCTTGACCGACACCATGCAGCCGGTGTCTTCCTCGAAGCTGCTGACCCAGTCGAAATTCTCGTCGGTCTCGCCGCGCTCGATGTAGCCGGCCCAGGCGACGATCGAGAGTTCTCCCTCGCCTTCGCCGATCTTGCTCATCTGCGCCATACCGGCGGTCGCGACCGATGCGGCCGTGACCGTGGTGACGAGTCCGGTCAGGAAATGTCGTTTCATTTCGCTCTCCCTGCGGGGCCGTATGGCAAGGCGGTGCAACTGGCCTGTGCGGTTTTCGCACGGCCCGCCGCCGGGCGGCAGCCCCTGATTGTGTCGTTATGGGCCCGGTCAGTCAGATGACAGCCAGGCGCGAGGCCGGGGCGCGAGCCCTGAATGGCTGTCGCCCCGGTCGCAGTAAAACTATGCAAAGCGCGTGCTGCATTCACAAACGCATAATTCAGAAACCAGCATTCGGAAATTCCGATAGCTCGGGTCATTCAGACCCGCAGGTGACGGCCGGTCTGCCCCAGCTGCGCAAGCGAGATGAAGTCGCGCGCCGCAGGAGACAGCGGCAGGCCGCGGCGCCAGACCACGCCGACCTGCACGATCGGCAGGCTACCCGAGACGTCGCGGCTTTCGATCCGGTCCCCATCCAACGACCACGGCCGGTAAACGAGATCCGGCAACAGCGCGACACCCGCGCCGGTGGCAACAAGGCTGCGCACGGCCTCGACCGACCGGGTGCGGAAGGCCACCTGCGGCTTGCGCCCGAAAGCCGACAGAAGCTTGACCGCCTCTTCTTCCATCTCGTCGATGTTGAGCATGATCAGTGGCTCGCGCGCCACGTCATCCAATCCGATACTCTCCCGCGCCGCCAGCTTGTGCTCCAGCGGCAGCCACAGCCGGAAAGCTGACACATCGAGGATCTCGCTTTGCAGCGCCATCCGGTCGCGCAGGTTCGAGGTCACCATCACCGCCACGTCCAACTCGCCTCCGATCAGCAGGTGCTCGAGGTATTCGCCGGAGTCCTCGATGGCCGAGATCTCGACACCGGGGTTCATTCGCCGGTAACGCGCCAGCATGTCGGACATCACATAGCCCGCCATCAACGACGTGACGCCGACGTTGAGCCGCCCCCCGGTTTCGCCGGGCGCCTGGTTGAAAGCGCGCCGCGCACCAGAGACATCTGACAGGATCTTGGTGGCGTGGCGCAGGAACTGGTGGCCGCTGTGGGTGATGTTAAGCCCGCGCGCGTGCCGCTCGAACAGCGCCACCCCAAGATCCGCCTCGAGGTTCTTCAGTGCCTCCGTCACCGCGGACTGCGAAATCGCCATCGTCTGCGCCGCGCCAATGACCGATCCCTTTTCGGCCACAGCCACGAAATACTGAAGCTGTCTGAGCGTAAAGGACATACGCAATTCTCCCTGATCCCGGCCGGATCCCGGGAGGTTTCATCGTACCAGGGCACGGTCTTGAGACAGCGCGTTGCGCTCGTCATGCCGCCAACTTAACCCCCGTGGCGGCTTCAGGATCAAGGGCTTTTTGTTCAGCCCTGATCTGATCGGGTGTCTTGTACCCGTGGCGCTATCGGAGCCAGGAGGCGTTGTGCTCGGCAGCAAACTGTCTCCGGTTCGGTATCTTCGAGCAGTTCGCGGAAAAGATAATAGGGATAATCTCCCAATTTTTTACCGCGTGCATCCGTAGAATTTACGCGGCCGTATTTCAGTTTCATGGCGGAGGTGATGCTGCCGGTTGGGCATTGTTGCAGAACTCAGGCCTGAGGCGTGAATTCCCCTTTCCCCACTGACGTCATGCCGTGCGGACGATCTCGGCGGTGCCGAGGGCCGAGAAGCGGTTCATGAGGGCGATGCG
>CAZOKA010000098.1:0-8522 GCA_964580265.1 uncultured Rhodobacterales bacterium
GAACTCTCGACCTCTCCCTTACCAAGGGAGTGCTCTACCTCTGAGCTACAGCAGCCAACCTGCGCCGGGTGATTAGACGCAATTTTAGCAGGGTGCAAGCCCAATCTGGACGGTTTTTCGACGCTGCTGTAAGAGGGGTGACATGACTGGAAACAAACATGGCAAGACACCGCCTGCACGCGGGGAGTCGCGCGAAGATCGCTTGAAGGCGGCCCTCAAGGCCAATATGGCCAAGCGCAAGGCGCAGATGCGCGGGCGTGCCGCGAAACAGGCGCACGATACGCAAACCGGGGCAGGCGAGCCGCCCGAGGATACAGGCAAAGGAACCCGCTGATGGATTCGATCGTGGTGACGGGCAATGGCCCTCTGAATGGGCGCATTGCCATCGCGGGGGCCAAGAATGCCTGCCTTACGCTGATGCCTGCCACGCTGCTGAGCGAAGAGCCGCTGACCCTGACCAACGCGCCGCGCCTGTCGGACATCCGCACCATGACCGAGCTGCTGCAATCGCTTGGCGCCGAGGTCAGCGCGCTTCAGGACGGGCAGGTGCTGGCGATGTCCAGCCATGCCATTACCAACCACAAGGCCGATTACGATATCGTGCGCAAGATGCGCGCCTCGATCCTGGTGCTGGGGCCGATGCTGGCGCGCGACGGGCATGCCGTCGTCTCGCTGCCCGGCGGATGCGCGATCGGCGCGCGCCCTGTCGATCTGCACCTGCGCGCGCTCGAGGCCATGGGCGCCGAGCTGGACCTGCGCGATGGCTACGTGCATGCCCGCGCGCCCGGCGGGCTGAAGGGCGGGCAGGTGGAGTTTCCCGTGGTCTCGGTGGGGGCCACGGAAAACGCCCTGATGGCGGCGACGCTGGCCAAGGGCACGACCGTTTTGCGCAACGCCGCGCGCGAGCCTGAGATCGTAGATCTGGCCCGCTGTCTGCGGGCCATGGGGGCGCAGATCGAAGGCGAAGGCACCTCCGAGGTCACTGTGCAGGGCGTAGACCGCCTGCATGGCGCGACCCACCAGGTGGTGACCGACCGGATCGAGCTGGGCACATACATGCTGGCCCCGGCGATCTGCGGCGGCGAGGTCGAGTTGCTGGGCGGTCGCATGGATCTGGTCGGCGCCTTCTGTGACAAGCTGCAGGAAGCCGGCGTCGAGGTGAGGCAAACCCCCGATGGCGTGCTGGTGCGCCGAGGCGAGGACCGGGTCAGCGCGGTCAATGTCACGACCGCGCCGTTCCCCGGCTTCCCCACCGATTTGCAGGCGCAGATGATGGCGCTTCTGTGCACCGCTGACGGCACCAGTGTGCTTGAGGAAAAGATTTTCGAGAACCGCTTCATGCACGCGCCCGAACTGGCCCGCATGGGCGCGCGGATCGATGTGCAGGGCGGCACCGCCACGGTCGAGGGGGTCGCGCGGCTCAAGGGGGCGCCGGTGATGGCGACGGACCTGCGTGCCAGCGTCTCGCTGATCCTGGCCGGTCTCGCCGCCGAGGGCGACACCATCGTCAATCGCGTCTATCATCTCGATCGCGGCTATGAACGGGTCGAGGAAAAACTCCAGGGCGTCGGTGCCCGGATCGAACGGGTGGATCAATCATGAGCGACGATGCAAGGTTCGAGGATGCACAGGAAAAGCCGCTGAACCTCGGGGCATTCGATGCCGAGGATCTCAAGGTTCTGTCGGCGCTGGCGCAAGATGCGGTGTTTCCCGTCACGGAAATGGCGTGGCGTCCCGGCGAGCGGCGCTTTGCGCTGCTGATCAACCGCTTCCGCTGGGAGGATCGCAAAGCCGCCGAACGACGCGGCCGCCCGTTCGAGCGGGTTCAATCCGTGCTGGTGATCGACAACGTGCTTGGCGTCGCCTCGACGGGTTTCGACCGTGCCGATCCCGACCTGGTGCTGTCGCTGCTGGCCGTGGAATGGCAGCCCGGCGAAGATGCCGCCGGGCATGTGATCCTGACGTTGGCCGGCGATGGTGCGATCCGCCTCGACGTCGAGGCGCTGGAGGTGGGCCTGCGCGATGTCACGCGCCCCTATGTCGCCCCCTCGCGCAAGGTGCCCGACCACGGGGAATAGCGCGCCCCGATCAGGGGATGATGCGGGTGTACTTCACGCCATCCAGCGTCGCGCCGATCTGTAGCCCCGCCTGGCCGAAAATCACCGCCACAACGGGCGCCGTGGCCGTGGTTGTCTCGGCGCGCAGGTTCTCGCCGCGATCGTTGAAGGCGTATTTCACATCGCCGCCAACGGCCCATCCTTCGGAACGCCGGAATCCCATCAGGGCCTCTTGGGTCATGAAAAACAGAACATGCGCGTATTGCAGCGCCCCGATCTGCAAGCCGAAACTGCCCTTTGTGGCCGAGTAGTAATCCACCGTGGTGCCGTCCACCTGCAACGCGCCGCGCCCATAACCGCCGCCAAAGCCAAAGCCGGCCTCGGTCACCAGCGGCATCACGAGCTGACCCGCCGATTTGTCTCGCAGTTCCTGCGTTGCGGGGTAGTTGGAATAGAGATAGTTCAACGTCCGCTCGACCCGCGCGTCGATCACGCTGGGGCCACGGCTGCCGATGCCGTTGCCGCAGGCCGCGACTGCGCCGAGGCTGGCAAGTGAGGTCAGCGCGAAACTGCGCCGGGAGATATGTTTCATGAGGTCTTGCCTGTCTTTAGTTGCCTGACATGCATCGCCCGCCCCGGATCTGAGTCCGGTTTCGGGTGCATGGCGCAAGCATACCGCCTGCGGGCGCCGCTGTCACTCGCCGCGCGGCGTACAGGCATGATTTTGCGCAGATTATCACCCGTTGCGCAGCATTCGCGCCGCCTCGGGCGCGAAATAGGTCAGGATACCGTCACACCCCGCGCGCTTGAAACACATCAGGCTTTCCATCATTGCGCGGCCCCCGTCGATCCAGCCATTGCCGGCGGCGGCCTGGATCATCGCGTATTCGCCCGACACCTGGTAGGCATAGGTCGGCGCGCCGAACTGGTCCTTCACCCGCCGGCAGATATCCAGGTACGGCATCCCCGGCTTGACCATCACCATGTCCGCCCCCTCGCTCAGGTCGCGCGCCACCAGGCGCAGCGCCTCGTCGGAATTGGCCGGGTCCATCTGGTAGGTGGCCTTGTCGCCCTTCAATGCCCCCGACGCGCCAACCGCGTCGCGGAACGGCCCGTAGAACGAACTGGCGTATTTCGCGGCATAGCTCAGCAGCATCACGTCGCTGTGGCCGTGCGCCTCCAGCGCCGCGCGGATCGCGCCGATCCGCCCGTCCATCATGTCCGACGGCCCGATGATGTCGGCGCCCGCCTCGGCCTGGCTCAATGCCTGCTTGACCAACGCCTCGACGGTCTCGTCGTTCACGATCACGCCCTCGCGCACGAACCCGTCATGCCCGTCGGCGTTGTAAGGGTCCAGCGCCACATCGGTCATCACCGCGATTTCGGGCACCGCTGCCTTGATCGCGCGGGTGGCCCGGTTGCTCAGGTTGTCGGGGTTCCACGCCTCGGCGCAATCCTGGGTGCGCTTGTCGGTGGGCGTATATGGAAACAGGCAGATCGCCGGTATCCCCAGATCCGCCGCCTCGCGCGCGGCCTCTGCCACCAGGTCCACGCTGCGCCGCACCACGCCGGGCATCGACGGCACCGGCTGCGTTTCGTTCTCGCCCTCGCAGACGAATACCGGCCAGATCAGATCGCCAACGCTCAGTGAATTCTCCCGCGTCAGGGCGCGCGTAGCGCTGCTTTGCCTGGCTCGGCGGAACCGGGTGGCGGGGTAGGGGGCCTGGCTGGGTGTGATCATGTCGTATCCCTTGCAATCTTTTGCATGAGTTGCATGGAAATTCGCTTATCTCAAGGGTAGGAATTGCCGCAACGGGGCGCTATTGAGGCGCGACAACGTGCAAGGACAGGCGTTTGGACTGGTTTGAACTTCTGACGGAAATGATCGACATGCGATCCTTCTCGAACCTGTGGTTCTGGATCGCGCTGGCGGTGATGTGGTCCTCTGCCAGCCACTGGGTGCTTGGCGTGCCTTATGACATGGTCGTGCGCGCCGGTCGCTTCGGCGGCCAGGCCGAAGAAGACCTCGAAGATGTCGTGCGCGTCAACGTAAACCGCCTGCTCTATATCGCCGATGTGTCGGGATTGTGGTTGATGGGGCTGGGCAGTTTCGCGCTGACCGTGCTGGGGCTGAGTGGCTTTCTCTATGATCTGCAATTCATGCAGGCGCTGTTCCTGCTGGCCTTCCCGATGTCGATCGTCTGGATGCTCAGCATGCGCACCGCACGGCGTATCCGTGCTACCGGCCTTTCGGGCGCCGATCTGCGCCGCCGGTTGCGCCTGCACCGGGTTGTGGTCCAGGTGATCGGCATGATCGCCATCTTCATCACCGCCATGTGGGGCATGTACCAGAACATGACCGCCAACTTGCCCGATATCCTCTTCAAACCCCTGGGATGACGAGCCTGAAATGACCGATGCACAGCGTGTGAGGGTGGCAGGCGCCCCCGAAGGCTATGATGCCCGCCTTATCCTTGACGAGGTGGAGCGCGCGGGCGGACCCGTCGTGCATGTCGCCCGCGATGACAAGCGGATGGCGGCGATGCAGGCGGCGCTGCGCTTCTTCGCGCCGGATATGCCCGTGTTCACCTTTCCCGCCTGGGATTGCCTGCCCTATGACAGGGTCAGCCCGCATGCCGATATCTCGGCCGCACGGATGGCGACGCTGGCGGGACTGGTCCACGAGGGGCCGCCGCGCTTCGTACTGCTGACCACGCTCGGCGCCGCAATGCAGCGTGTGCCGGCGCGCGACGTCCTGCGCGAGGCGGCGTTTACCGCGCGCGTCGGTGGGCGCGTCGATGAAAAGGCGCTGCGCGATTTCCTGGCGCGGATGGGTTTTTCGCAGGCGCCCACCGTGATGGAACCGGGTGATTACGCGGTCCGCGGCGGCATCATCGATATCTTTCCGCCGGGCGAGGCCGGGCCTGTGCGCCTTGACCTGTTCGGCGATGTGCTTGATGGCGCGCGCCGCTTCGATCCGGTTAGCCAGCGCACCACGCAAAAACTAGATGTCGTCGAGCTTGCCCCGGTCAGCGAGGTGATCCTCGACGAGGCCGCGATCCGCCGCTTCCGGCAGAATTACCGGATCGAGTTCGGCACCGCCGGCACCGATGATCCGCTCTACGAGGCGATCAGCGCCGGCCGCAAGCATCAGGGCGCCGAGCATTGGCTGCCGTTCTTCCACGACCGGCTTGAGCTTCTGTTCGATTACCTGCCCGGCGCGCCCGTCACCCTTGACGATCAGGTCGAGGCGTCGCGCATTTCCCGCTGGGACGGTATCGCCGATCAGTATGAAACCCGGCGCGAGGCGATGACGCGCAAGGGGCGCATCGATTCCGTCTACAAACCGGTGCCCCCCGAGACGCTCTACCTTGACGAAGACGCCTGGCAGACGGCCCTTTCAGGCCGCCGCGTCCTGCAGTTCAGCCCGCTGCCGTCGCCCTCGGGGCCGGGTGTGATCGACGCGGGCGGGCGCATGGGGCGCAATTTCGCACCGGAGCGCAAGCAGGAAAACGTCAACCTTTTTAGTGAGTTGGCAAAGCATTTCACAGTGAAGCAGCAACAGGGGCCGGTCCTGGTGGCCTGCTATTCCGAAGGTGCCCGCGAACGCCTCGATGGCCTGATCACCGACGAGGGCGTGCTCGGCGCGGTCCACGTCGCCGATGCACGCGGCATCGGACGGCACGGGGTGCACCTCGCGGTCTGGCCGCTCGAACACGGCTTCGAGACGCCGGAAATGACCGTGATCAGCGAACAGGACGTGCTCGGCGACCGCCTGATCCGCGCCCCCACCCGCCGCAAGCGGGCCGAGAATTTCCTGACCGAGGCCCAAAGCCTCAGCGCTGGCGACCTGGTCGTGCATGTCGATCACGGGGTGGGGCGCTATCACGGGCTCGAGGTGATCACCGCCGCCGGCGCCGCCCATGAATGCCTGGTCCTCGAATATGCCGAGGGCGCGCGCCTCTACCTGCCGGTCGAGAATATCGAACTTCTCAGCCGTTTCGGCCACGAAGAGGGCCTTCTGGACAAGCTCGGCGGCGGCGCGTGGCAGGCCAAGAAGGCTCGTCTCAAGGAACGCATCCGCGAGATGGCCGACCGCCTGATCCGCATCGCCGCCGAACGCGCCCTGCGCCGCGCCCCCGTCCTCGAGGCGCCCCACCACGCGTGGGAAGAGTTCGCCGCCCGTTTTCCTTACCAGGAAACCGACGATCAGCTCAGCGCGATCGAGGACGTGATGGCCGATCTGTCCTCGGGTCAGCCGATGGATCGCCTGATCTGCGGCGATGTCGGCTTCGGCAAGACCGAGGTCGCCATGCGCGCCGCCTTTGCCGCCGCCATGTCCGGCCAACAGGTGGCGGTGATCGCCCCTACCACCTTGCTGGCCCGCCAGCATGCCAATTCCTTTTCCGAGCGGTTTCGCGGCTTCCCCCTGCAGGTGCGTGCGCTGTCGCGCTTCGTCTCCGCCAAGGAGGCCGCGCAAACCCGCGACGGGCTGGCCCGCGGCACCGTCGATATCGTCGTCGGCACCCATGCCCTGCTGGCCAAACAGGTTCGCTTCAAGGAACTGGGCCTGCTGATCATCGACGAGGAACAGCATTTCGGCGTCTCCCACAAGGAGCGGCTCAAGCAGATGCGCACCGACGTGCACGTACTGACCCTGACCGCCACGCCGATCCCGCGCACCCTGCAACTGTCGCTGTCCGGGGTGCGCGATCTGTCGATCATCGGCACCCCCCCGGTGGACCGGCTGTCGATCCGTACCTACGTCTCTGAATTCGACGCGATCACCATCCGCGAGGCACTGCTGCGCGAGCATTATCGCGGGGGGCAATCCTTTTTCGTGGTGCCGCGCATCTCGGACCTGCCCGAGATCGAGGAGTTCCTGAGCGAACAACTCCCCGAGCTCAGCTATGTCGTGGCCCACGGCCAGATGGCGGCGGGGCAGCTCGATGACCGGATGAACGCGTTTTATGATGGCAAGTTCGACGTGTTGCTGGCCACCACCATCGTTGAATCGGGGCTGGATATTCCCACGGCGAACACCATGATCGTGCACCGCGCCGACATGTTCGGGCTTAGCCAGCTCTACCAGATCCGCGGCCGGGTGGGCCGCTCGAAAACCCGCGCCTACGCCTACCTGACCACCAAACCCCGCGCCCGGCTGACCGATGCCGCCCAAAAACGCCTGCGCGTGCTCAGTAGCCTCGATACCCTCGGCGCCGGCTTCACGCTGGCCAGTCAGGATCTGGACATTCGCGGCGCCGGCAACCTTCTGGGCGAGGAACAGTCGGGCCAGATGCGCGACGTGGGCTACGAGTTGTACCAGCAGATGCTGGAGGACGCGATCGCCAAGATCCGCTCGGGCGAGGCCGAGGGGTTGGCCGACACGGACGAGCACTGGGCGCCGCAGATCAACCTGGGCGTTTCGGTTCTCATTCCCCAGGATTACGTGCCAGATCTGGACGTGCGCCTTGGCCTCTATCGCCGGCTCAGTGGGTTGACGAAGAAGGTCGAACTGGAAGGCTTCGCCGCCGAATTGATCGACCGCTTCGGCCCCGTCCCGAAGGAGGTCAACACCCTGCTCCTGGTGGTGCGGATCAAGGCGATGTGCAAGCGCGCCGGCATTGCCAGGCTGGATGCCGGCCCCAAGGGCGCCACGATCCAGTTCCACAACGACAAGTTCGCATCGCCGCAGGGGCTGGTCGAGTTCATCCAGGATCAGCGCGGCCTGGCCAAGGTCAAGGACAACAAGATTGTCGTGCGCCGCGACTGGAAAAGGGAAAGCGACCGCATCAAGGGCGCCTTCGCGATCGCCCGCGATCTGGCGGAAAAGGTCATCGCCCTTGAAAAGCAGCGCAAGGCAGGACAAGCCAACCGAACCTGATCCCGTTCATCTTGCGAAAAATACTCTCGGGGGAGGCGCCGCAGGCGGCGGGGGCGGACAGCCCCCATGCCGTGCCGGTGTCACTATTTAGCGGCTGTTTTCGGTAAGGCGCCGCTTCACGTAGTCCGAGACCGTGTTGATCATCGGGTCCATGTGCGGCTCTTCGAAGAAGTGGCTGGCGCCCTGGATTTCCTCGTGGGAAATCGTGATGCCCTTCTGCTCGTGCAGCTTGTCCACCAACGCGCCGGTATCGGCGGGCGGGGCGACACGGTCGGCGCTGCCGTTAATGATCAACCCCGAGGCCGGGCAGGGCGCCAGGAACGAGAAGTCATACATGTTCGCCGGCGGCGAGACCGAGATGAAGCCGGTGATCTCGGGGCGCCGCATCAATAGCTGCATGCCGATCCACGCGCCGAACGAGAACCCCGCGACCCAGCAATGCTTGGAGTTGCTGTTCATCGATTGCAGGTAATCCAGCGCTGCGGCGGCATCGGACAATTCGCCGACGCCCTGGTCGTATTCTCCCTGGCTGCGCCCCACGCCGCGGAAATTGAATCGCAGCACGGTAAAGCCCATGTTGT